>JBOICJ010000292.1:0-9354 GCA_050740035.1 Stenotrophobium sp.
GAGTTGCACCAGCAGATGCAGGCGCAGCGCAAAGCCAGGAAGCAGCTCGACGAAGCCGAGGAGGAGTGGCTGGGGCTGTCGGAACAGTTGGAAGCATTGCAGCAGTAGCGGCGACGCGCTTGCTGCCTGCGGGAAGGATTGAGGGCGAGGGAAAGCACTGACCCGCTCTGCCATTACCAACCACATATTATGTTAATATTTATTTAATATAATAATTATTAGTTTATAGTTTATAACAAATTTTCCATCGGAACAGGCACAGCGGGTGACGCCCTTTCAGGCCATCCGGCGGGCACCTGCACTCGCCTTGAGCTATTTTTCCCAGCCCGACTGTCGCCTGGCCGACAGCGCTGATCGGCATACACGGGGCATCATTCGTCTCACGGATCGCAGCCACGCGAACTCCCGCCACCAGGACTCACCGTCATGCGCACACGCAAACAGTTTCTCGACACCTACGCAGAAAGTCACCAGAACCCGCTCAACCAGTGGATCCACATGGTCTGCGTGCCGGCGATTTTCTTCGCCACGCTGGGCCTGCTGTGGCTGGTGCCGGTGGGCCGCTTCCTGCCTTTCGTCCCGGCCGGCGCGGCGCCTTACGTCAACCTCGCCAGCGTGTTCGCGGTCCTTGTCGGCCTGCCCTATTACCTGCGTCTGTCGTTCGGCAGCCTGCTTACCGGCACGCTCTGGTCATTGCTCAGCCTCGCCGGCATTCTGGCGATCCAGTCGCACGGCCTTTCGCTGGGCTGGATCTGCGGCGGCATCTGGGTGGCGGCGTGGGCGGTGCAGTTCTACGGCCACCACGTCGAAGGCGCCAAGCCCTCGTTTGCCGACGACATCCAGTTCCTGCTGATCGGCCCGCTGTTCGTGATGGAGAAGTTCCGCCGCCTGATCACCACCGGCAGCATCCATCCGGTCGCGCACTAGGGCGTGTCATCAATTGAAGTTCCCCTCTCCCGTCCCACAGGGACTCCCTGCGGTCGCAAGCGGGCGAGGGAAGAAGAAAAGCGCGTAATTGATGACACGCCCTAATCCACTCGCAGCGCAAAGCCGTCGCAGCTCTCCGGCTGCGGCGGCTTCGTCGTTTCTGGAACCGCTCCACGCGGCGCCACGCCGCTGCATAATCCGAGAATGAGCGACGACCGCGACGACCTGATCTGGAGCAGTCAATGGCTGCGCGACGCGCCGCCGGAACTGCTGCGCGAACTCACCACGCTGTCGCGCCGCCGGCAGCTGCAGGACGGCGAGCTGCTCTACGCCCGCGGCGATGCGCCGGAAGGACTCTACGGCGTCATCCGCGGACTGATCCGCATCGAGCTGATCGGCAGCGACGGCCGCGAACTGCTCGCCGCGCTTTATGCGCCCGGCGACTGGTTTGGCGAGATGTCGCTGTTCGACGAGCGCCCGCGCGCCGTGCACGCCCGCGCCGTGGGCAACACCGAGATTTTGCTGTTGCCCGCCCAGCAGTTCCGCGCGCTGCTCGACCGTCGGCCGCAGTGGTACCGCCTGTTTGCGCGCGTGCTCAGCGAGAAGCTGCGCCTGGCCATCGCCAACATCGAAGACAGCATGCTGCTGCCGTTATCGCAGCGCCTGGCCAAGCGTCTGCTCGACCTCGCCCGCGTCTACGGCCAGCCCACGCCCGAAGGCACGCTGATCGCGCTGCGCCTGCCACAGGAAGACCTCGGCCGCATGCTCGGCGCCACGCGCCAGAGCATCAACCGGGAATTGAAGGCGATGCAGGCGACGGGGCTGATTGCGCTGCGGCACGGGCGCGTGGTGATTGTCGACAAGGCGGCGCTGTCCAGCGTCGTCAGCGCCAACCGGGAATGAGCGCGCGACTACGGCTGCCTACGAACCGAAGTGGATCGCCGCAGCAATCAGGCCTGCCAGCAGCAGTCCGATCGCGCCGAGAATGACGTAGGCGCCCTTCGCCATGCCGCCCTTGATCTTCTGGAACTCGGCACGGCTGTTGACGTTGGGAAACGGCGAGACCGGCACCGGCACGCCGATGAACCGACACAGCGGCCCCCAACCCTGATCGACCGTGAAGATCAACAGCCGCTCGGGCGGGATGGCGGCCTTGATGGTTTCGATGTGCCGCTGGTAGTACTCGATCGCCTTTTTCCGGTCGGTCATCGTGCCCTGGTGGCCGCGCTGCCAGATCAGTTTGCGGCTCATGGCGCCGAATTTCCGGCCAAATGGCGTCAACGCTTTCAGCACCTTGAACTGCCACGTGTTCTCGGTGAAATAGATCGTGTCCATGGTGCTGTCGTACCAGGCCTCGGCGCCCTTCGGATGCAGGGTGAGGATGACCTTGGCGTCCGGGTAGCGCACCAGCAGTTCGCGCCAGACCACGCAGGCGGGGTTGTCCACCGCCGCAGTGTATCGGGCAAAGACCTGCTCCCAGTCGTGCGGGGTACCCGGCGCGGAATTGGCGACCTCGAGCCAGAAGTCGAGATGCGACTTGTTGGCCTTGTTCCTGAGCACCTCGTACATGTGGTAGCAAGGAAAACCCAGTTGGTTGAGCGCCGTGTACAGCGATTCGGTGCCGGTACGCCCGAAGCCTACGCCAACGATCTTGAGAGACATGGGAACCTCGGAGATGCGCTCGGTTGCACAAGAGCCGCGACGATTCGCCACGGCCCGCAGACCATCGTCAAACATCGCCGGCAGCCTATCACGGAATAAATCGAACCGACTCCGCCAGCAACCGACACGTCTGGCGCCAGCCAGAACCCGATCCTCCCGATCCTCCATCGCGAAGACCATGCAGATGACGCCGCCGGTTTGAACCGCCCATCGGCTTTCACATACCGCTCGCCGCAGGCTTGAGTGCGCATTCGATGAAAGGCGCAATCGCGCCGATTGCCGGAACTGCAGCGGTGCCCGCGCCGCCCTAGCATCTGGCCATACGCACGAAGGAACAAAACATGAAAGTCACCCACTGGATGCGCCAACTCGGTCTTGCTGTGGCACCCGCCGCGGAATCCGGGATCGAGACGCTGCCGGATGTACTCGACCGGCACGTCATCTGGAAAAGAAATTTCGAGCAATTCATCCGCCGCGGCGACGGCCAGGCGACCCTGGCCGCGCACGACGGCGCCGACCGCTGCCCGTTGCAGCGCTGGCTGGCCAGCGCCGAATCCGGCCCGCTGGGCAAGAACCCGCTGCTGGCCAGCCTGCAGTCGGAATACACGCAGTTTCGCGACAGCATCACCGGCGTGCGCCAGATGATGCTGGACGACCAGCAGGCGCAGGCGGTGTGGATGATCGAGCACGGCAACTACGCGCGCCATTCGCTGCGAATCAAGCGGCTGCTGATCGACCTGCAGCTCAAGCCCTACGCATCATCGCCGGCGCTTGCCGCCAGTCACGCCTGAATCCACTCCACCAGGAATCCATCATGTCCGCACTCAACTGGGTCACCCAATGGTTCGGCGGTGCCACCTCCGCCGGCGCCAGGACCTCGCTCAAGGCGATCAAGGCGCAAAGCCGCATCAACTATTCGCCCACCCTGATCGGCGCGCTCGAACAGGATCACGCCGACCTGCTGCGTCTGTACGGCGAAGTCGACCAACTGCTCCGGAAAGGCGCGTTCGAACCGATTGCGGCGGCGCTGACGGCTTTCAAGACACGCCTCGACGTACATCTGCTCAACGAGAACCTGCGCTTCTACTGCTACCTCGAGGAGCGCCTCTCCGGCAGCCCGCTGGACCTGGAGACGATGAAGGAATTCCGCCACGAGATGAACAGCATCGCGCGCGGCGTCAGCAGTTTCGTGCGCAAGTACCAGATGGCGGGCGTGTCGCTGGCCAACCACAGGAATTTCACGCAGGAATTTCACCAGATCGGCGCCCTGCTGACGCAACGCATCGAACGCGAAGAAAGCGGGCTTTATACGCTGTATACGCCGTAGCGCCGCCTGCCTTGCCGATCACCCCGTCGCACGTGGCGCATCGGGGTGCGTCTGCCAGTACGGATGATCCGGCGGCAGCTTGATGCCGGTCGGCGACCACTCCGGCCCGCGGAAAATCCAGCCGAGTTTGTGCGTCCACTTCCTGGCGTGCCAGGCCTCGCGCCACATATGCGCGAACTCGTGGAAGATCACGCGATCCAGCCGATAGGTGTGGATGTTGCTGACCAGACCGTACTTCACCGGCACGTCGGCGCGCTCTTCCTGAAACGTGCCGAACAGCTTGTCCCAGATGATCAGGATGCCGGCGTAATTCTTGTCGATGTAGATGCCATTGCTGCCGTGATGCACGCGGTGATGCGAGGGCGTGTTGAGGAATTTCTCGAACCAGCCCATGCGGCCGATGGCCTCGGTGTGGATCCAGAACTGGTAGAGCAGGCTGACGCCGGCCTGCACCGCGATGGCCGCGGGATGGAAGCCGATGAAAGCCAGCGGAATCCAGTAGATGAACCCGTACACCGGCTCCAGCGTCGACTGGCGAAGCGCGGTGCCGAGGTTGTAGTACTCGCTGGAGTGGTGATTGACGTGCTCGGTCCAGAACAGCCGCACGCGGTGCGCTGCACGGTGGTAAACGTAGTAGCAGAGGTCATCAGCGAAGAACAGTAGCACCCAGGTCCACCATTTCAGTGGCGACAGGTCGAACACGCGATGCTCGAAGGCCTTGGCAAAAATCCAGACCGTATACAGCGCGCACAACGCCATCATCACCAGCTTGATAATGCCCAGCGCGATGCTGGTCCAGTAGTCGCGCCATTCGTAACCACGCGTGCCGGCCATGCGCGGCACGCGGTGCAGCGCATAAAGCTCGACGCCGATACCTACCAGGAAATACGGAATGGCCGCAAGCAGCATGTACTGCGCCAGCCAGTCGATTGTCTGCATCCTGCGCTCCTTACCGAGGGCGCCGTACATTGCGGCGCGCTCTTCCTTTCCCGATTATGCGCTAGGACGCGGCCGGTTTGTCACTGGAAATTTCAACCGGCCCGGGCCGCGTCCACTCCGGCGGCGCCCACACATGCTTGAGCCGCAGCGCCAGCGGTCCCGGCCGCAACACATCGCGAAACATGTCGATGAACTCATGGAAGTTCAAGGTCAGCAGGTTGTAGCTGTGCACCTGCCGCGTGATGCCGTAGACCTCCTTCTCCCCTTCCGGTTCCCACGTGCCGAACCAGCGGTCAAAAATGATCAGCACGCCGCCGTAGTTCTTGTCGATGTACTGAGGGTTCTTGCCGTGATGAACGCGGTGGTTGGCCGGAGTGTCGAAGATGTATTCGATGACCGGGTGCAGCTTGCCGATGGAATCGGTGTGGATGAAAAACTGGTAGGACAGATCCACCGCGTAGAGGAAGAACACCACCGCCGGCGGCACACCGAGCAGCACCAGCGGCATGAAGAACAGCCACCAGCCGGTGATGGGATAGAGCAGGCTCTGGCGCATCGCCATGGTCATGTTCATGTGCTCGCCACTGTGATGCACGACGTGCGCGGTCCAGAACCAGCGCACGCGGTGCGAGGTGCGGTGAAACCAGTAGTAGCAGAACTCCATCCCGATAAAAATCGGCAGGATGGTCCAGCCGTTGACCGGGACATCGAAGAAACGATGCTGATAGAACCAGGTCACAGCCGCGCCGACGAAGATGACCTGGGCGATGAGTTCAAACACCTGATAGGCCGCGCCGAGGCTCAGGTTGGCGAGGATGTCCTTCCAGAAAAACTGTTCCAGCTTGCCGCGCCCGCGCATGACCTGCCACTCAATCGCGAACGCGATCAGGAAGATCGGCGACATGCCGATCAGCACCACCTGCTTCCAGTCCACTTCGCCGCCGCCAAAAGCGGCCTTGATCATCTCCATCGCCGTGTGCATTGCTTACTCTCCTCGTTATGGCCTTGTCGAACCTGCGCCATTTTCGGCATCCCGGGTGCGTTATTCTTGACCCGACATGCCAGCCGCCTTGACCACGCACGCCAATAGCGCCTCCCTCGCCTACCTGCGCGGGCTGCTGGACCATGTGCAGGCGCGCGGGATCAAGCCGGAGCAACTGCTGCAAGGCTACCGCATCGATTTCAACGACCGCGACGCACGGTTGCCTGAACACGACTGCGCGGCACTATTCGACCGCGCCGCCCTGCTGCTGGACGATGACGCGATCGGCCTGCACGCCGGCGAACAGATCCGCCCCGGTCACTACGGCGTGCTCGGCTACGTCGCGATGAATTGCGCCACGCTGGGCGAGGCACTGGCCGGCCTGCGCCGCTATCAGGCGCTGGTGCTGGACATCGGCCCGATGGAGGAGAACCTGAAAAGCGGCGAGCTGTGCCTGAGTTGGAATCCCGGCACGGCGCGTTACCGCCAACTGGCGGAATACAACCTCGCCGGTCTCGTCACGTTTTCACGCTGGATCAGCGGCCGCCACGACAACCCGCTGCGCATCGACTTCACCTACCCGGCGCCGGCAAAACTCGACGAACTGCGGCGCGTGTTCGGCTGCCCGCTACGCTTCGGCCAGGACCGCTACCGGCTTGTGATGGCGCTGGACTGGCTGGCGCAACCGCTGATCCAGCCGGACACGGCGATGCGCACGATGATGGAGCAGCTCGCCGAGCGCCAGATGCAGACGCTGACGCGCGGCGATGCGATCTCGGATGCGCGCGCCGTGATCGCGCGCCGCCTCGGCGAAGGCGATGTCGAACTGAGTAGCATCGCGGCAAAATTAAACCTGAGCACACGCACACTGCAACGCAAGCTACAGGACGCGGGCCTGAGCTTCAGCGAGCTGGTGGACCAGGTACGGCGGGAACTGGCCGAACGCTATCTCGCCGATGCCACGCTCGATCTGGTCGATATCGCCTTCCTGCTCGGCTACTCCGAGCAAAGCGCGTTCACCCGCGCCTACAAGCGCTGGACCGGGCGTGCGCCGACTGCGATGCGTGGACGCTAACAGCCCTATGCCGCCGGTCACATATGCAACAGGCGCCGCTTAAAGCGGACAGTGTGATGACTCGAAAGTATCAGTAAAACTCAGGGCTATCTTGGCTAGGTGCCTGTGGGATTTGTGGACAATCTACTCGTTGCGATTCTGCGAGTTTTTTTGAGTTTGCTCTTGAAGCCTTGTCTTATGGTGGATTTGACTGGCCATCCGGAAACTGAGGCCGAATAGTTGATGCCACAACACCTATGCAGCTCCAGCAGGCGGTGGCACCTCGCGACGACTGAAGACGCCGATGATCGGGGTGCCATGCGCACGCATGGCCGGCTCGATGCGGCGGTGCAGGGCGTGATAGCGATAGAAGGGTACTCGGGGAAAGAGGTGGTGGATCGAATGCAGATTCTGGCCGAGCCAGAACCATTCCAAGGGCTTCATCCACGTCGGCATGATCAGACTGTTGGTGTTGCGGTAGCGTGCTGCATCCTCGTAGGGATGGTGCGGCCGATAGGCAAACCAGTAAGCGGTGAAGAACGCGCCGATAAGGTAGCCCACGACGAGCAGGGTCAGATCCGATTCGCGAGAAACCAACAACACGAAGGCGATGCGCCAGCCGAGCGAGAACAGCACCTCGCCCCAGTAGATCAACTTCTCACGCAGTACCGCAGTAGCCCAGTATTCACGGAACAGGAAGGTGTTCTGTGACCACAGGAACTGTAACCCGTGGAGGATGAACGCCACGAAGCCGTGGCGCATGCCGGAGACGACGTAATCTGGATCTTTGTCCGGCTGGTTCGTGTACCGGTGATGGGTGAAATGCTCCACCTTGTGCGTGGAGAATGGCACTGAGATCACGGGCGCGACCAGATAGCCGCAGAGGTCGTTGAGCCACTGGTAGCGGTCTTGCCCGCCATGGATGTTGCCGTGGGCTGCCTCGTGCAGCGGGGTGTATGACATATAGGTCAGCGCGGCGTAAATGAGGATCGCCGCCCACAGGGGCAGCAGCCCGGCCGCAAACAGGGCGAGATTCGTGATGAAGGCTGCCAGCACGAAGGCTGTCAGCAGCACGGTCGGCCATGCCAACTCGCCGGTATATTCCCGGGCCACAGCAATCGCTTGCTTGTTGAGTGTGCTCAGGTCCTGTTCCATGCTTGCTCCGCTTTAGATGGTCGATGCGCTACGTTAGGCTTGGTGGGCCTGGGGAGACAGAGCATTGTGGGCCTGCATCATTGCTTTTCCGGCCAACCATGGCGCGACAAGGGTAATCACAGCGAAAAGGAGGCAGAATTGTCCGAGAGTGCAGGCATCCGCCACCCAGTGGCCATTAGCCAGGTCATGGTCAACTTCGCTGCGCGCTATGGCGTGGATGTTGAGACCTGTTTACTGGGTACCGGCATCAGCGAGGCCCAGTTGCATGAGGCCGATGAGCTGATCGAGCGGGAGCAGGAGATGCGCCTGGTCGAGAACCTGATCCTCGCCCTGCCTCAGGTGTCGGCGCTGGGTTTCGAGTTGGGGCTGCAGTACAACGTGTCGACCTTTGGTATCTGGGGTTTCGTGCTGCGCATCAGCCGAACGCTGCGCGAGGCGATCGATGCTGCGATCCGCTATCTGCCGCTGAGCACTGCCTATTGTCGGTTCACGACCTGGTCGGATGCGGAGGAGTTCGGTTTCGTCGCCGACCCCGCTTCCATCCCCCAGCATCTTCGTCAGTTTCTGCTGGAGCGGGATACCGCAACTGCGGTACATCTTTTCCATGAGCTCGGCTTGTCCGGCTTCCGCGTGAAGCGGATCGAGTACCAAGGCCGCGCATCGGATCACGCCGCACGCATCCAGTCGCTATGCGGTGTCACACCTCAGTATGGAAAGCCACGCAATGCGATCGTGCTACGGCGCCAAGACGTGGAGACCCTCTTGCCGATGTACGACCCTCATCTGGTTCGACTTCTAGAGGATCAGTGCCGTCTTCAGTTGGAGCGGCGCCGGGTGACCGGCGTTGTCGGACAGGTTCGTCAACTCATCCTGGGTCCTCTGGGATTGGCCGCATCAATCGAGGTTGTGGCCCAACACCTCGCGATGGCGCCGCGCAGTCTGCGCCGAAGACTGGAGGAGGAGAAGACCGGATTCCGCGATGTCGTGGACACGGAGCGCCGGCAGTTGGCGGTTCAGCTCCTGGAATCTACGGAGATGAAACTGGATGAGATGGCCCTGCAACTGGGTTATAGCGATACAGCCAGTTTTACGCGAGCCTTCCGCCGCTGGTTCGGTTATGCGCCGGGAGAATACCGAAGATCTTCGAGCGATCGCCAGTAAATCGGCAACATCTCGGGGTGACGCATCAAACTGCATGAGTCGGCTGAGTGAATCGCCCAGTTTTTCGTAGGTGTGACGTCATTGGATCGGACTCGCATCAGCAGCACGTAGGGCGGGTTAGCGCAGCGTAACCCGCCTTCCGTGAAC
>JBOICJ010000293.1:0-8665 GCA_050740035.1 Stenotrophobium sp.
TCGTCGGTGACCCCACGTACGACGCGCTCCAGCATCACCTCAACTGCAGGGACCGTCTTGTTTCCGACCCGGTCGCGCTGGCGGCGCGGATGGCCGGCCTGCTGGGTCTCGACGTCGAACGGCTTCTCCATTGGCTCTTCGCCTACTGCGTCGTCCAGTCGGTGGACTTCCCCTGGATGCTCGGGGTCGCCGAGCAGATCCGGCCTTAGCGGCGCGGGCTGGCGCCGGAACCGGCGCGGTCATAACTGAAAACCCGGGTATGCGCTGCCAGCAGAGGTTCAATCAGACTCCAGTCCTGGGTGCTGCCACCACCGCCATGCTCCAGCAATACATCGGGCAGATTCCCGGCATTGCCGCAGGTCCGGTAATGCAGCGAACCAACTCCAACATCGGCCATGCCTTCGTGAAGTGAATCTGTGCTCATAAGTGTGCTCAAAACTTTGCGGTGAGGTTGATCCGGAAACTGCGCGGCTGCGTAAAGACGTACAGGCGCGGAGTGATCGCATGCGACAGATCGGGGTAGCCGGGTATCGTGTCGGCACCGCCCAGTGCCGAGCTCAAGGTGTCGACGTTGGTCAGGTTATTGACCTGAAAACTCAGGCTGGGGGAGAGCGCCAGATCATTGCGGCTGACTGCAAAATTCAGGTTCAACATGCTGTAGCCGCCGACCTGGACGTCATGTTCGATATCGTTCCAGGCGGCCCCCTGCCAGGTGTGCATCAATGCGCTCTGCGTATGCCAGGCGCCGAAGTCATGGCCGTAGCTGATGGTCGTCGTCGCCTGCACCTTGGGCGAACTCGGCAATATGGTCCCAGACTCGATAACCTTGCCGCTGGAGTCTTTGTAAGCGACAGTGGTATTCGCGATGATGTACGAGGCGGCAGTTTCCAGCGTGAGCCCGGGGATCGGCGTGATATAGCTCAAGGTGGTTTCAGCGCCGGTACTCAGTGCAGCGCCGACGTTGTCGGTGTAACCACCCAGGTTATTGCTCGTTCCTTGATAAACCTGCGGATTTTTCCAAGGATCATAGAAACCCGTGAGATCGAAGCGCAAGGTGCGATCCAGCCAGTCGGTGCGCACGCCCAGCTCATAATTCCAGAGCGTGCTGGACTTGTACGTAGGCGGGACCGAAGCGAGCACCCCGACATTGAAACCGCCGTACTGGAAGCCGCGCGACACGGTGCCATACGCCATGATGTCGTCGCTGTAATGCCAGGTTGCGGAAAACTTTGGACTGAAGCCCTTGCCATCCGAGCTGACCGATTGCGTGGAGGGGCCGCCGCTGAGCGCATTACCGAGAACCGCCACTGCACCAGATTTTGTGGCGGTGCCTGAAACGCCAGCGTTGTAGAACCTGCCGCCCAGGGTAAATTTCCAGTCCTCGCCCACGGTGCGTGACAGTTCTCCGAACAATGCCTTCTCGCTGGCTTTGACCGGGTGCAATCCGGTGGTGGTGGCAATGAACCCCTGTTGCGGGTCATACAGCGAAGCTATCGCAGACAGCGGCAGCGTGTTGAGCAGATTGGCCAGCACCGCGAGGCCGGGATAAACGTTGAGCGTAGAGGTAATGTCCGCGGTATAGGTACTGAGGTACGCACCCGCCAGCCAGGTCCACGGACCGTCGCTTGGGGAGACCAGACGCAACTCCTGCTGGAATCCGCTGGTATCCACCAGTCGCCGCGAATGCACCGTGCGCAACCCGAGCAGCGCCAGTGGCTCCACAAGGTCGGAGGTATCCGCATCGTTGTAACTGTTCTTGGTCTGGTAGGCGCTGATCGACACCAGTGTCGCCCAGTCGAAGGTGTAGCGCGCATC
Source organism: Stenotrophobium sp. (assembly GCA_050740035.1). Classification (GTDB taxonomy): domain Bacteria; phylum Pseudomonadota; class Gammaproteobacteria; order Nevskiales; family Nevskiaceae; genus Stenotrophobium. Next base: position 1,816 of record JBOICJ010000293.1, read on the forward strand.
CAGCGTGCCTAGGCTGTAACCATTTTCGACCGGCGATGGCCCAGGAGTGTCCTTTCGCACAAATACGCCGTCCGAGTTGGACAAGTACCCCAGCTCACCGGACTTGCGCTGTCCCTTGATGTACCAGGCATTCAGCGTGAATTTCTCGGTCGGCTGCCACAGCGCCATGATGCGGCCGGTACGCGTATAGCCATCGTCTGCGTCAACTTTTTTATACGATGGGTTATCGATGTCGACCACCCCCGGCTTGTGTTGCCATGAGCCCGCAAAGCGCAAGGCAACGGTGTCGCCAATCGGCGCATTCAGCACCACGCCAAAACTGGGATCGCTGCCGCCCTGGTCGACGTGTGTCCAGTCAGCGGAAAGCAGTCCATCCCAACTGCCCAACTGAGGGCTGTTCGGCACATAGCGAATGATGCCGGCAAGCGAGGTCGCACCGAACAGCGTGCCCTGCGGACCCTTGAGCACTTCCACCGTCTTCAGGTCCCAGGGGTCTGGATCGGCAATGGTGGCCGAGCCGTAGGGATCGGACAGCGCCACGTCGCCATAAATGATCCCCACGGTCTGGTTGGTGCCGCTGTCCGGACCCACACCACGTATGGAGAGCTTTCTCTGGAGACCGGCAATTTCGTCCTGGCTGTTGATGCCGGGCACCGACTGGATGAAGTCCTTTAACTCGTGCGCGCCCATGTCCTCCAATTTTTGGCCCGTCAAGACCGAGATGCTGGCCGGAATATCCCGCACCAGTTCCGGGCGCTTGGTCGCCGTGACCACGATTTCTTCAAGTTGCCGCGGCGGCGGCGGTGTGTTCGCCGCAGTTTGCGGAGTCCTGGATTTGTCGTCCTCTACCAAAACCGGAATAGGCGCATAGGTCGGGCCCGAATCTTTTGCGCTACCCGCTGGCGGGGCCGACGGAGAATTTTCTTTCTCGTTGGCCGGGGCGTTGTCAGTTGACGATGCCGTGTTCGCGGCTGCGGGCGTCGTCTCGGCGGATGACGACGGCGGCTGAGTCGGTGCCGATGAAGAGTCCGTTGAAGGTGCCAATAAAGAATCAAGGTCCAAATCGGACGCAGAGCTATTTGTCGCCGATGCCGCCCCCGCGTCGGGGGAACTTGTCTGCGGCGAAGCTGCGGGCGCGGTCTCGCCGGACGAGGACGCCGGCTGAGCCGAAGCCGGCATGGCGATGCACAGGCAAGCCACACTCATGGATGTGAATACAACCTTCCCTAGCATCTGCACATTCTCCTCAATGTCGTAAACCTCCGGTATCGGTGAATGATCCGGGGTGCTGTATTCGCTGCGACGCTTGAATCTATCCACAGAAGAGGAGATTCACCATCCATGGAAACACCGGAAAACCGGCCAAAGATTCAGCCGGATCGGATGAACCGGTGATTTCGGCATTGTTCGGCGCAGTGGTGGGGTCTTCCTCAGCCTGCCTGCGCGAGCACTTTCAAACGCTCCAGGATCTTCTCCGGCGAAGAACGATGCCCGCCCTCGTGGTTGATGATAACTTTCGCGCCCGGAATGTTTTCGCAAAGCCAGCGGCCATGTCCAGCCGGTACGTTGACGTCGTGTATGCCGTACTCGACGATCACCGGCGCCTTCGCTAGTCGCGGATCGAAGCCCCAGTCGCGACCCTGCGCGGCGAAATCGTCGACGAATCCCCAATAGCCCGCGCGCAAGGACTCCAGCAGGTTTTCCGCGATGCTGGCCGCCGAATCGCGGATCAGCTTGAGATCGGCTTCCGGCATCTTCATGTTGGCGTAAATGCTCACGGGATCGGTGCGCGCGGCAGCCACGCCGCGGTCCATATCGCTCTTGAGTTCGCGGTGCGCCTGGTCGCGCGGCAGGTCCGTCGCCTTGAAGCGCCGGATGTTTTCGGGGTCCATTCCTTCAAAGAAAGCATCGCCCATGAGCAGGCGCGGCGCCACCCCGACATTGCAATGCACCAACGTCGCACGCGGCGCGAGCAGGGTTGCCACCGCCAACGCATGCGGACCACCGCCGGAGGTGCCGATGAAGCCGACGCGCGTCACGCCCGCCGCATCGAGGATCGCTTCGATGTCGCCGACCGCATCCCTGACGCTACGCCCGGGCTGCGGGTCGGAATGGCCATAACCCGGCCGGTCGTAGCTGATCTGGCGGATTCCTGCTGCCTTGAGCCGCTCCGCATCGCCGTAGCGCGCCAGCCGACAACCCGGCGTTCCGTGCAGGACCATCACCGGCCGACCGTCCTGCGCTCCGTTCTCGGTCCAGGCAATGCGGCGCCCATCGGGACGACGCAGGATGTTCAGGGACGTATCGGTCGCCGTGTCGGAATCGCTCATTGAAAAATAACCTGGAATGCCTGGAGTACAGTCCGCTAGTCTTGGGGACGCCGCAGCGATGGGCCATCGGTGAAATTACGGAAACGATGCGCCGCGGCCAGCATTCTCGCCCTATTCCAACCAAGGGTTTTCGACCCTGGGCCAGAAATGATTATCACGTTTGGTGAAGGTCATTTTTGCAAACGCCTGCGAGGTCGAGCCTGGCGTACCCATGTATAAAATCTTCTTCGCGATCGGTGCAAACGCCGCATGGAAATGCTGCGTCGATTTCACCACGATGATCTGTTTGTCGGTCAGGCTGATGCCGAGATTCTCGAAGCACTCGCGTGACAATATCTGCGAGCGTCGCGTGTTCAGCGCAATGTCGATGCCGTTTTCCGTCCGCACCCAGACCCCGGTACCCAGCGGATGACGTGTGCTCAGACCGAACTGGCTGTGGTTTTCGACAATCGCGCACACCGTCACCGGCACATCGACCGGATTGCCGGACAGCGGCCCGCACTTGCCGCCGATGCGCAGCATGATCCGGGCGCCGACGCCTGCGCTCTGGCACAGCGCGACAGCACCGAGATCCCAGAAGCTGCCAATCGCGGCGTTGCCGATGCCTGCATCGAGCATCGCCTGAAGGACGAAAGTGCTGTCGCTCATCGCGCCGCCACCGGCGTTGTCGCCAATGTCCGCCAGGACGCAGGGGCCCGGCTTTGCATCCACAGCCTCGGTCAGTGCGTCGGCAATGGACATAGGCGGGTCGTAAGTCAGCGCACGCAGATCGCGGAATTCACGGGCCAATTGCCGCGCCAGAGCTTCAGCTTTGGGCTGATCGTTGTCGGTCACCACCCACAGCTTGGCACCGCACTCCGGCACGTCGCCCCAGGGAAAGCCGTGACCCAAGGACACCGACAACACGCCATCCCTGCCCTCCAGCAATCGCATGAGTTTAACGAAGGAGATCATCGGCTCGCGCGTCGTGTGCCAGAGCCCGATCATGCGGCAATCAACCACTGCTGATGTCGGCCTGATTTCTCCGGCAACGGTGCGCACCAGCAATGCGTACAGTTCGCGCAGGCGATCGATGCCATCGATATGCGGATATTCCTTATACGCGATGATGATGTCTGCATGCCGGTGCATGCGCGCGGTGTAGTGGCAGTGCAGATCCAGCTCGACGCCAATCGGCACCTTGGGGCCAACGATCTTGCGCACACGCTCGATCAGGTCGCCCTCGCAGTCGTCATAACCTTCCGCCACCATCGCACCGTGCAGGGTCAGTTGCACCGCGTCCACCGGCAGCGCCGCTTTCAGATCATCGAGAATGCACTGACGGTACTCCTCGTAGAGCGCGCGCAAAAGCGGGCCTGAAGGCTCGGCGATCGCGGTCAGGCTTTCCACCACGGTATGGCCATCCGCTGCCGCCAGGCGATGCAGCTCGGCGTGATACGCACCCGCACCCTGGGGCGCCTTGATGCTCGCGTTGCCGCGAAATACGCCATAGGCCTCGAAGTCGACGCGCCCGGTCGGCACAATCGCTGAGGTATTGGTTTCGGTATCGAAGGTCGCGGCAAAGATTTTCATGGCCACTGGATTCAGCGCACGGTTCCAAACAACCAATGTCGCAGGAGCAGCGCCCACGAACATCCGTGAAAATACCGGCAGTTCCCCGCAGCGCCAAGCCCCGCACCACTAAAAACCCGCCAAAACCAGTAAATCTGCGTATAGGCGGCGTCAGAGCTTATTGGTCTACTAGGCACACTCTCAATATGGGGCATTTTATGAACGTCTCCTCCGTCACTCACGCAAACAACGCCACCGTGGTGACGCTGCGCAGTCCTTATCTGCTGTTTCTCGGCGAAGCCGATCACGACCAGCGCGCCAAAACCGCCTTCGGTCTGCGCGACTGGGCGCCCGCGCGCTGCCTCGGCCAACTGCGGCTGCCCGCCTGCAAGGTCACCCTGGACCTGCCCGACATGACACCCGCCGAGGCGGCTGCAAAAGGCGGCGGTTCGCTGGTCATCGGCGTCGCACCCAAAGGCGGACGCATTGCCGAAAACTGGATTCCGGTCCTGCGCGCCGCGGTCGATGCCGGCCTCGATGTCGTCAGCGGCATGCACGATACGCTGTCCGACGTCCCCGGCCTCGCCGCTCTCGCGCAAGCGCGCGGCGTGCGCCTGGTTGATGTGCGCAATCCGCCCGCCGACCTGCCCACCGGCACCGGCCGCAAGCGCAGCGGCAAGCGCCTGCTGACCGTCGGCACCGACTGCGCGCTCGGCAAGAAGTACACCGCCCTGTCCATCGCCAACTCGCTGCGCGAGCGTGGCGTCAGTGCGGATTTCCGCGCCACCGGCCAGACCGGCATCATGATCGCCGGCACCGGCCTGCCGATGGATGCGGTCGTCGGCGATTTCAGCGCGGGCGCCGCCGAAGTGCTGTCGCCGGATGCCGCTGCCGACCACTGGGACATCGTCGAAGGTCAGGGTTCGCTGTTCCATCCCGCCTATGCCGGCGTCACGCTCGGCCTGCTGCACGGCTCCCAGCCCGACGCCATCGTGCTGTGCCACGATCCTGCGATCACGCGCATCAAGTCGCTGCCGGATTTCCCGACGCCGAGTCTCGAAGTTGCGGCACGGGCCTACCTGCAAGCCGGAGCGCTGACCAATCCCAATATCCGCCTGGTCGGCGTGAGCCTAATCACCGAGAAAATGGATGAAGCAACACGCCAGCGTGTCCTCGCCGATGCCGAGCAGCGCCTCGGTGTGCCAGCCTTCGACCCGCTCAAGACGACACTGCAACCCTTGATCGATCGCATGCTCGCGGCGTAAATAGCGACATGGGCCATGGCATTCGGACGCAACTCACGATACAGCCGCGTCACTGGCGGCTGAAGGAACCTTTCGTCATCGCACGTGGAACCCGCACGGTTGCGAATTCCATCGTGGTACAGCTCGAAGCCGGCGGCCACACGGGTCGCGGCGAAGCGGCGGGTGTGTCCTATCGCGGCGAGACGCAGGAGTCGATGACAGCGCAGATCGAGCAGGTGCGCGAGGCCATCGAGTCCGGTACGTCGCGTCACGATCTGCTGAAGTTGCTGCCGCCCGGCGGTGCGCGCAACGCGGTCGATGCCGCGCTATGGGATATACAAGCGAAGCAGACTGGCATCCGCGCCTGGGTACGCGCCGGCGTGCCGGGCGGTGGCCCCGTGCAGAGCGCCGTCACCATTGGTATCCGCACGCCCGAAGCCTTCGAGACCACTACGCGTGCACTGGCCGATCATCCCTGGCTCAAGATCAAGGTCGATCGTAATGACCCGATTGCCGCGGTCGCCGCCGTGCGCCGGGGTGCGCCGCATGCACGCCTGATCGTCGATGCCAACCAGTCATGGACTCTCGAGGATCTCGCACGATTCGCGCCCACCCTGCTCGAATACGGCGTGGATCTGCTCGAGCAGCCGCTTGCAGCCGGTCAGGATGAGAGCCTGTCGAAGGGTTCGAGCCCGATTCCGGTTTGCGCCGACGAATCGGTCAATACCATCGAGGATCTGCCGCGTCTCGCCGGTCGCTACGACTTCATCAACATCAAACTAGACAAATGCGGCGGCCTTACCGCCGCGCTGGAACTCGCGCTGACCGCACGGCGCTCGGGCTTCCGCCTGATGAGCGGCTGCATGGTCGGCGCCTCGCTGGCGATGGCTCCGGCCATGGTTCTTGCCCAACTCTGTGAAATCAACGATCTCGATGGCGCTTTCCTGCTCGCCGAGGACTGGCCTGACGGCATCGTCTACGAGCGCGGCAACATGCAACCGCCGTGGCCCGCGTTCTGGGGCTGACCTGGCCGGCTCTTTTCGCCCTGAATTTCTTTCTTCAACGGCAAGCTGCGCGATGAATGCCGCAGGTTATAACCCTGTCGATTCGAAAAATATTCCCGTTTTTATTCAAAAAATTGGTGTAGATTTTTCAACGAATCAGCGCTCAACTATTTTCCTGTGACGCGTCTGTGACGTCACGGGACGGTTTTCTTTTGGGCACAAAAAAAAGCACCTTGCGGTGCCCTTTTAATAATTGGCGGAGCGGACGGGACTCGAACCCGCGACCCCCGGCGTGACAGGCCGGTATTCTAACCAACTGAACTACCGCTCCAAATATTATTGATGGTGGGTGCTGACGGGCTCGAACCGCCGACATTCGCCGTGTAAAGGCGACGCTCTGCCAACTGAGCTAAGCACCCTTCCGGCTGTTTGATTCAGCCCCCAACTAAAGTCCGCTATTTTATAGCGTCCTTGAGCGCTTTGCCAGCTTTGAATGCAGGCGTCTTGCTGGCCTTGATCTTCAAGGCGGCGCCGGTCTTGGGGTTGCGGCCCGTGCGTGCGGCGCGCTCGCGCACCAGGAACGTCCCGAAGCCCACCAGCGAAACCTTGTCCTTCTTCTTGAGCGCCTTGCCAACGACATCGAACATGGCATCGATCGCACGGCCGGCATCGGCCTTGGAAATCTCGGCCTTGTCGGCAACCGCGTTGATCAGTTCAGTTT
>JBOICJ010000294.1:0-4476 GCA_050740035.1 Stenotrophobium sp.
ATTCTGGATGGCAAGCATCAGGGGACGGACGTTGGACATGACAGGCTCCGGCAAACGAGGCGCGCAGACTAACCATCCCCGCCGCATTACTCAATAATTCACGCTTACAATTCAACCCGTGAAAAAGCCAACGCCCTCCCCGCTCGATCTTCGCGGCTCCATCCGCACGGCCCGTCGCGCGTTTCGCGGACTGCCCGTGCCCACCTCGGCGGCGGGCGACTGGCGTGCGGAGTTCGCCGGGCCGCAGTGGCTGCGCCTGCTGGCGCCACTGGGCCTCAATCTATCGGTGCTGCGCGGCTGGTATGGCAAGAGTTTCGACGACGACGGCAACGCCATCAATCTGGTGCGGCGCAACGGCCAATTGCAGCGCGTGCTGCCGATGCAGGCCAGCGTGCGCCACTCGCGGCTGGATGGCGGCCTGGTGCTGGCCACGCACTACGGCGACGACGCGCCCGTGCTGCTGCTGCGCGTTTCCGATGAATTCCGCAGCATCGACAAGAACACCCTGCTGGGCATGATGACCATCGACCTGCCCGCCGTCCGCGGCCTGAGCCTGCCTTTCCTGCTGCGCCGCATCGAGTCGCGGGGCGCTGCATTCAGGCGCTAACGAAAAACCCCCGCGGCAGCTCGCCGCGAGGGTCGTGATTGCAAAACTGGTGGACGATACAAGGCTCGAACTTGTGACCCCCGCCGTGTGAAGGCGATGCTCTACCACTGAGCTAATCGTCCGGGGGCGCAAATCATAGTGATGCAGCCCCATGGCGTCAATGAAAACCTGCCTCGACTGCGCACGGACGCTGCGGTCAATTCCCGCTGGTCATGTAAGCGGCGATCCGCTGAGCGCTGGCCAGCGACAGCGTAATGCCGAGCCGGTAGTGCCCGGTGTTCAGGAACAAGCCTTGCACCTCCGGCACCGGGCCGATATACGGCGCGGCCTGTGCTGGCTGTGGACGCAATCCGGCCCACTGGTTTTCGATCTCGAGCTTGCGCGATTCGGGCCACAACCGTGCGGCCGCCTCCAGCAGAAATACCCGCGCCGCGGCCGTGACGGTTTTATCGAAGCCCGCATCTTCCAGCGTACTGCCCACCAGGATGCGGCCATCGCGGCGCGGAATCAGGTAGGCATGCTGATCCATGCGGATATGATCCAATTGCTCGGGGTGGCCGCGCAGCAGCAGCATCTGCCCCTTGACCGGACGCACGGACGCCATGGCACTCAGCGTCGTCGACCAGGCGCCGGCCGCAAGCACGGCATGACGGCAGGCGATGAGACCCTGCCCGGTCTGCACACCCATCAGGCGACCCCTGGCCACCTGCCAGCCGCGCGCAGGCGTTTGCTCCCTGACCGGCACGCCGAGCTGCGCCAGTCGCTGGTGCAGCGCCTGCATCAACCGCGGATTGCGCACTTGCGCAACACCCGGAAACCAACGTGCCTCACCCGCTTCCCGCACGAACCGCAGGCCACACGCCCAGTATTCCGGGTCGATGCCGGTCTCATCGTGCAGCGCCCTGCAGGTAGCCGGATAAAGCCGCAGGCTTTCATCCAGAAGTTCACGAATATCAGGCGCGGGATCATCGGGCGGCAGAGGCGTCAGCATGCCGCCGCCGGCCCACGACGCCTCCTGTCCGACGCGGCCGCGCTCGAGCACGCAAACCTTCAGGCCACGCTCGGCCAACGCCAGCGCGGTGCTGGCGCCGACGATCCCGGCGCCGACCACGACCACATCGAACGAACCCGCAGCGTTATTCACGAAGACCCGATTTCAGATTCAGCGCTGACGATTTTATGCTTTTCGAAGCGCGCATGTGACCTGCGAACAAGCCGGTTTTCATGGCCGCCGTCACGGTTCCAGTCGCGTTCACGCACGCCCGAGTTTCCAATTCAAGTCATATAATGTCGCCGACGGCCACGCACCCGCGTTCAGCTTCGGTTCAGTTAACCGGAATAAAGTCCTGCGCGTCGCTTGTCCCCGCAGCGCGGACCTCAGGAATTTTCATACTTTATCGACGAAGTCAAGAATGGTGGATTCCCGGCAGGTTTCCACCGTTCGGCCGTGTTTCGGTGAGTGGTTTTTCAAGAATAGCAACGAAAACTTTGTACGCATCCGACCCAGGAGTTTCAAAATGAAAAAAACTGCTGTTTCCCGTAAATATCTGATTGCGGCCTGTGCGCTGGCAACACTGCCACTGGCAGCCATGGCTGGCGATGGCCCGTATCTCGGCGCCGAAGGCGGCGTCAATTTTCTGAAAAGCCAGCTCGGCACCTCCTTCAACACCGGCTGGGTCGGCGGACTGACCGGCGGCTACGCGTTCGAGAATGGCCTGCGCCCGGAACTGGAACTGGATTTCCGCCGCAATGAAGCCGATGCCGCGTCGGGCACAGACGGCCATGTCAAGGCTGAAACTGCGATGGCCAACCTGTGGTACGACGTGAAAGCCAGCAACGGCCTGTTTTCCGTGGTGCACCCGTACATCGGCGCCGGTGTGGGCTTCGCCCGCCCGACGATTGTGACTACCGGCCTCAGCGCTCATGACAACTCCTTCGCATATCAGGCCGGCGCCGGCTTTGGCTACGACCTGACGCGCAACCTGACGGCTTCCGTCGATTACCGCTTCCTGCGCACCGATCACAATTATCTGGCGGGCGGCGAACTCCGTTACCAGGTGCAGTCGGTGATGGCCGGCCTGCGCTATTCCTTCGGCGCCGCACCGGCAGCCGCGGTGGCCGTAGCCGCACCGGTCGCAGCAGCGGCATCGACACCGGAACCGCGCGTGATCGATAGCGATGGCGACGGCGTGCCGGACAACCTCGACAAGTGCCCGAACACCCCGCACGGCTTCCATGTCGATGCCAATGGTTGCATCGTCCAGCAGACGGTGATCTTGCGCGGCGTCAACTTCGAGTTCAATTCCGACAGCCTGACCGCACCGTCGCGCGAGACGCTGGACGAAGTGGCCGCAGCCCTGAACGGACAGCCTGAACTGAACGTGGAGATCAACGGCTACACCGATTCGGTCGGCGCTGCCAGCTACAACCAGAAGCTGTCGAAGAAGCGCGCCGAGGCTGTGCGCAGCTATCTGATCGGCAAAGGCATTAAGGGCGACAAGCTCGTCGCCAAGGGCTTCGGTAAAGAGCACCCGGTCGCCAGCAACAAGACCGCCGAGGGTCGCACCGAAAACCGCCGCGTCGAGTTCGTCGTGCTGAACAAGCCGGCGCACGTGAAAGTGATCAGCAAGGACGCGACCAAGCAGTCCAAGGCCGCCGCCGGCAAATCCGCGCCCGCCAAGCATAAGAAGTAAACGCTGTCTTTACCAAAGCGCCGGAGTCCGCTCCGGCGCTTTTTTATTTGCGGCGACCGGCGGCTTCAGACCGTGGAATTCTTTGCAACGCCGCGCAGCGCCTGCGGCAACGAAAACACGATGTGCTCCTGCCGGCCCGGCATCTCGGTGGCGGTCTTGCCGCCCAATTCACGCAGCCTTGCCACCACCTGCTGCACCAGAACCTCGGGTGCGCTGGCACCGGCGGTGACGCCGATGCGTTGATAACCGGCCAGCCACTCGGCGCGGATATCCTCCGGTCCATCGATCAGGTACGCCGGGATTCCGCGCTGCTCGGCGATTTCGCGCAGACGATTGGAATTCGAGCTGTTGCGCGATCCCACCACCAGCAATACATCGCAGCGCGCGGCCAGTTCCTTGACCGAATCCTGGCGATTCTGCGTGGCGTAACAGATATCGTCCTTGCGCGGCCCGTGGATTTTCGGGAACCGCACGCGCAGCGCGTCGATCACGCGGCTGGTATCGTCCACCGACAGCGTGGTCTGGGTGACGTAGGCCATGTGCGCCGGATCGTGCACCGGCAGCTGGGCGACATCTTCCGGCGTTTCGACCAGATAGATATGCCCGCCTTGCGACCCGTCGAACTGCCCCATGGTGCCTTCGACCTCGGGATGACCGTGATGGCCGATCAGCACGACCTCGCGGCCCTCGCGCGAATAGCGCTTGACCTCGATGTGCACCTTGGTCACCAGCGGACAAGTGGCATCGAAGACGGTAAGACCGCGCGCTTTGGCGTCCTCGCGAACCTGCTGCGACACGCCATGCGCGGAAAAGATGCAGGTGGCGCCCGCAGGAATCTGATCCACTTCGTCCACGAACACCGCACCCATGCTGCGCAGGCGCTCGACCACGAACCGGTTATGCACCACTTCGTGCCGCACATAAATCGGCGCCCCCAACTGCTCCAGCGCGCGCTCGACGATCTCGATGGCGCGGTCGACGCCGGCGCAAAAACCACGCGGATTGGCGAGCAGGATTTCCATTTCAGGCCTTACCGCGCGCACGCCGCGATTCGAGCAGCATGTCCAGCAGTAGCAGGCCGGCTCCCAGCGTAATCGCGGAGTCGGCAAGATTGAACGCGGCGAAATGCCAGCTGCCGACGTAAAAATCGATGAAGTCGACAACGTAGCCACGCAC
>JBOICJ010000295.1:0-7484 GCA_050740035.1 Stenotrophobium sp.
GCCTGAGGCCGTTCTCCGCGAGGATTTCGTTGACGCGCCGGGCTTCTTCGAGCGTGCGCACGAACGGAATCATGACCTTGATGTTGGTCAAGCCCATCTCGTCGCGCACGTATTTCATCGCCTTGCATTCCATGTCGAAGCAAGGGCGGAAGGTGGGCGAGATGTAGCGCGAGGCGCCGCGGAAGCCGAGCATCGGATTTTCCTCGTGCGGCTCGTAGCGCTTGCCGCCAATCAGGTTGGCGTATTCGTTGGATTTGAAATCAGACATGCGGACGATCACGGGCTCGGGCGCGAACGCGGCTGCGATGGTGGCGATGCCTTCGGCCAGGCGCTTGACGAAATAGTCGGTGGGCGAGCCGTAGGGTGCGATCATCGGATCGATCAGCCGGCGTACTTCCGGTGGTTGCTGGTCGAGTTCCAGCAGCGCCTGCGGGTGGATGCCGATCTGGCGGTTGATGATGAATTCCAGCCGCGCCAGGCCGACGCCCTTGTGCGGCAGCGCCGCGAAATCGAAAGCCTGCTCCGGCGTGCCGACATTCATCATGATGCGCACCGGGATGTCGGGCATCTTGTCCAGCGCCACTTCATCGACGGCGAAGTCGATGTTGCCGGCATAGACGTGGCCGGTATCGCCTTCGGCGCAGGACACGGTGACGGCATCGCCGTCCTTGAGCAGATCGGTGGCGTTGCTGCAGCCGACGACGGCCGGAATGCCGAGTTCGCGCGCGATGATGGCGGCATGGCAGGTGCGCCCGCCGCGGTTGGTGACGATGGCGCTGGCGCGTTTCATGATTGGCTCCCAGTCGGGATCGGTCATGTCGGTGACCAGCACGTCGCCGGCTTGCACGCGGTTCATTTCCGCGATGGACTTGAGTAGGCGTACCGGGCCGGCGCCGATTTTCTGGCCGATGGCGCGGCCTTCGGTCAGCACTTTGCCGCGGCCCTTGAGCTTGTAGCGGCGTAGCGTGTTGGCCGATGCGCGCGACTGCACGGTTTCCGGGCGTGCCTGCAGGATGTAGAGCTGGCCGTCGATACCATCCTTGCCCCACTCGATGTCCATCGGGCGGCCGTAGTGGTCTTCGATGATCAGCGCCTGCTGCGCGAGTGCTTCAACTTCGGCGTCGGTGAGGCAGAAGCGGTTGCGCTCATCCGCCGGAACCGGAACGAACTCGATGGTTTTGCCGAGTGAGCGGTCCGCTGCGGCCGCAGCAAGCACGGCATCCTTGCCGTGCTGCGGCACTTGGACATCTTGTCCGGCGTAAACCATTTTTTTGGCCTTCTCACCAAGACCGCGTTTGAGCACGGCGGGCCTGCCCGCGCGCAGATTGGGTTTGTAGGCGTAGAACTCGTCCGGATTCACCGCACCTTGCACCACGGCTTCGCCAAGGCCATAGCTGGCGGTGATGAAAACCGCTTCGCGAAAACCGGATTCGGTGTCCATGGTGAACATCACGCCGCTGGCGCCTTTGTCGGAACGCACCATGCGCTGCACGCCCGCGGACAGCGCAACCTGACTATGTACAAAATTCTGGTGTACGCGGTAGGCGATGGCGCGGTCGTTGTAGAGCGAGGCGAAAACTTCCTTGATTGCTTTTAGTACGTTGTCGATGCCGACGACGTTGAGGAAAGTCTCCTGCTGGCCCGCGAACGAGGCATCGGGCAAATCTTCGGCGGTGGCCGAGGAGCGTACGGCGACAGAAACCTCGGTGCCGGATTGCTCCAATAACTTGTCGTAGCCGCCACGAATCTCCGCTTCCAGTACAGCAGGGAAGGGTGCCTTCATCACCGACTCGCGGATCGCCTTGCCGGTTTTGGCCAGTGCCTGAACATCGTCCACGTCGAGCGCGTCGAGCATGCCGTTGATGCGGTCGGCCAGGCCCTCGTGTGTGAGGAATTCGCGATAGGCGTCCGCGGTCGTGGCATAACCGTCGGGCACCTTGACGCCGGACTTGGCAAGGTTGCAGATCATTTCGCCGAGCGAGGCGTTTTTGCCGCCGACGATCTCGACATCGTGCATGCCCAGTTCGGAATACCAGAGGACGTTCTTGCTCACTTAAATTATCCGGTTCAGTTACATTGGGCGCTTGGCGCGCTGGCCTCAAATTGTAAGGGATTAGGCAATGTCAAAACCAAGAACCGTGTTCTTCGTGTCGGACGGCACGGGCATCACGGCCGAGACGCTGGGCAACACGTTGCTGACCCAATTCGACGGCGTCGAGTTTCGCAAGAGCACGCTGCCGTTCATCAACACGCCGGACAAGGCCAATGCGACGCTGGATTACATCAACCACGTCGCGCAGCAGGACAGTGCCAAGCCGCTGGTGTTCAGCACCACGGTCAACGATGAAGTCCGCACTGTGCTGCGCCGCTCGAACGCGGTGTTCATGGACTTGTTCGATGCCTACATCCATACCATCGAGAAGGAACTGGGACAGGAATCGACCCATGCCCAGGGGCGCGCGCACGGCGTTGCCGACACTGTCCGTTACACCGCGCGTATCGCGGCGATGAATTATGCGATGGAGCACGACGACGGCCAGTCGACGCGCGATCTTGCCAAGGCCGACCTGATCCTGATCGCGCCTTCGCGTTGTGGCAAAACGCCGACCAGCCTTTACCTGGCCTTGCAGCAGGGTTTGTATGCGACCAATTTTCCACTGACCGACGACGACCTCGAGCAACTGCGCTTGCCCAAATCGCTGGCGGGGCTGGAAGCCAAATGCTTTGGCCTGACCTCCGACCCCGAGCGGCTGGCGCAGATCCGCACCGAACGGCGTCCGGGTTCACGTTATGCGTCGCTGGCCCAGTGTTCGTTCGAGTTGCGCCAGGCCGAGCAACTGTATCGCCGCCACGATATTCCCTTCGCCAGTTCCGCCAACCGGTCGATCGAGGAAATTGCGACCGTGGTGATGCAGGAAAAAGGATTGCGGCGGCAGTCGTTCTGACGCCACCCGCTCTGGCCTGGAGCGCGGTAAACAATGTTATTATTTATAATATATAATTTAAATTAGTAAATATAATATAACATTTATTTCCCGGCAGACGGGCACAGCGGGTGACCTGAAACTGACTCCCGGTTCAATAGGACAGCGATTGCGCTAGCGGGCAACAGCCAAAACTCCATGCGTACACCGTGCATGCGCTGTCGAAGACGCGCCGACAAATTTTTGATTCTGATTGTCGTGATGACGGCCGATCAGGTCACCACGCTGGGGGCCTTGCGGCCGGTGATCTCGCCGATGCGGATGATTTTTTCGGCGATATTGACCAGCGGCGCCAGCGCGTCACTGGCTTCCCGGTTCAGCGAGGATTCGGTGTGCTCGTAGCGTTCGAGATACAGGCGCAGCGTCGCGCCTTTGGTGCCGGTGCCCGAGAGCCGCAGGATGATGCGCGCGTCGTCGCCGAACACCACGCGCAGCCCTTGTTTGACGGCGAGGCTGCCATCGACGGGATCCTGATAGTCGAACTCATCGGCAAGAGTGATCGCCCAGTCGCCGAACTTCTGTCCCTTGAGGCTGGACAGCGTGCCGGATAAATCCTGCATGACCTGCGTGGCTACCGGCCCGGACAGGTCGTCGTAATCGTGGCGCGCGTAGTAGTGCCGGCCGTAGCGTTTCCAGTGCTGCTGTGCCAGTTCCTTGACCGACAGGCCGGTGGACGCCAGCACATTGATCCAGGCCAGCACCGCCCAGAGTCCATCCTTTTCGCGGACGTGGGTGGAGCCGGTGCCGAAGCTCTCTTCGCCGCACAGCGTGATGCGGCCGGCATCGAGCAGGTTGCAGAAGAATTTCCAGCCGGTGGGTGTTTCGTGGCATTCGACGGCATGCGCCTTGGCCACCTTGTCCACCGCACGGCAGGTCGGCATCGAACGCGCAACGCCGGTGAGTCCCCTGCGATAGCCCGGCAGACGCTCGATGTTTGCCGCCAGCATCGCCAGCGAATCGCCCGGCGAGACGAAGATGCCGCGACCGAGAATCATGTTGCGGTCGCCATCGCCATCGGAGGCCGCGCCGAAGTCCGGAGCGTTGGCGCCGAACATGATGTCGACCAGCGGCTTGGCGTAAATCAGGTTGGGATCGGGATGGCCGCCGCCGAAATCTTCCAGCGGGCTGACGTTGACCACCGAATGCAGTGGCGCGCCCAGCAGGTCGACGAAGATGCGTTGCGCGTAGGGGCCGGTCACCGCGTGCATGGCGTTGAACCGCAGGCTGTGGCCCTTGCGCAGCCATTCGCGGATCAGGTCGAAGTCGAACAGCGATTGCATCAGCTGCGCGTAATCGTCGACGCAGTCCACCACTTCGATTTCCAGCGGGCCGAGCAGTTGCAGACCGCGGCGGTCGAGATCGACATAGCTGCCGTCGATGATGTGATAGCGGGTCAGCATCCTGCTGTGCGCGTAGATGCGGTCGGTGAGGCCCTCGCCAGCCTGGCCGCCGTTGGCGACGTTGAACTTGATGCCAAAATCGCCATCCGGCCCGGCAGGATTGTGACTGGCAGTGAAGATGAAGCCGCCGGCGGCCTGGTACTTGCGGATCAGGTGCGATGCCGCGGGCGTCGACAGCAGGCCGCCCTGGCCGACGATGACGCGCTTGACGCCGTTGGCCGCGGCCATGGCGATGGCGGTCTGTATCGCGGCCCGGTTGTGATAGCGGCCATCGCCGCCGAGGATCAGCTGTTTGCCGCGCAGTTCCGGCACGCAGTCGAACACCGATTGCAGGAAATTTTCGAGGTAGTGCGGCTGCTGGAACACCGCGACCCGTTTGCGCAAACCGGCGGTGCCGGATTTCTGGTCGAGGTAGGGTTTGGTGATGACTTCTCTTGATGGCATGGGCATGTTCATTGTTGGCTCACCTTTTTCTATCTTATAGTCGGGCCATGCAAATCATGAATCCCGGTTATCTCTGTCCGTGCTGCGGCAAGCCGCGCCGCATTTCGCACCTGATGGAGATTTATGAAAACAATTTCCGCCTCCTGCAACGTCTACTGCCGGAGCTTGATCTGCCGTTCGACCGCGCAGTCTCGCCCAGTGATTCCGAGCCGCCGCTGCATCTCGAAGTGCTGGCGCGCGATCGCTATACCTTGACACTGAAACTGACCTACGAATTCATGGATGCCGAGGGCCTCCGTCGCCAGCCCGATTTATGGATCAGAGTGTATCGCGACGCGGGCGTAGTGGAAGCCCTGGATTGCAGCCATCGCCCGCCGTGGCTGGCCGAGGATGATGCCGACCCGCAGGCCGGAGCATTTTTCGACAGCCAATGGCGGCGCAACGTGCTGCTGGGCAAGTGGCTGGATTATCTGGTTGATCGCGGCCATGGCTTCAGCCTGGCCAGCCGTCCGCGCCTGGCAGCGACTGCATGAACAGATCGGCTTGGACGCGTCGGCTGAATGCCGCCGCATGGATCATGCTGGCGCTGGCATGGCTGCCTGCGAACGCGCTGGCCCAGGGAGCCGACCCCACGGCAGTGCTCAAGACCGGCGTGCAGCCGGGCGGAATAGCGCCGGAAGCGGCCGGCTTCGTCCTGCAGGGGCCCAAGGGCACCAAGCTCAGCCAGATGCGCGGCAAGGTCGTGGTGGTGGATTTCTGGGCATCCTGGTGCGCGCCGTGCCAGCAGTCGATTCCGGAACTCAACGCCATGCGCGAGTCGCTGGTCAAAGACGGCTACGGCGATCGTTTCGAAGTGCTCGGCGTCAGTCTCGATCAGGAGGTCGAACAGGCCCGGCGGTTTCTGAAACACACGCCGGTGAGCTATCCCATGGTCGATGACATGCTTGGCATATCCACCCAGACCTATGGCGTCTGGCGCCTGCCGGCGACATACCTGATCGACCAGAGCGGCCGCGTGCAGTTCATCTGGTTCGGCTTTGGCAAGACCTTCATCAACGACCTGCATAATCGCATCGTCGTCCTGTTGAATCAGCCCGAAGCCTCGCAGTTCAGGTTGCTCAAACCTGCACCTCATTGAGCATCACCCATTCCATGGAGCCACACATGCTGTATACGCTGGAGCAACGCCGCCCGAATCTGGGCGAGGGCAGCTGGGTCGCCGGCAACGCGACGTTGATCGGCTCGGTCACGCTGCTGCGCAATGCCAGCGTCTGGTACAACTGCGTCCTGCGCGGCGACAACGACGACCTGATCGTCGGCGAGAACAGCAACATTCAGGATGGCTCGGTGCTGCACACCGACGCCGGCATCAAACTCAAAGTCGGACGCGACTGCACGGTTGGCCACATGGTGATGCTGCATGGCTGCGAGGTCGGCGACAACACGCTGATCGGCATCAAGAGCGTGATTCTCAATCGTGCGCGCATTGGCAGGAACTGCATCGTCGGCGCCAATTCGCTGGTAACCGAAGGCAAGATTTTTCCGGACAACAGCATGATCCTCGGCGCGCCCGCGAAAGTCGTGCGCGAACTGACGCCGCAGGAAGTGCAGATCAACACGTTGATGGCCAGACACTACGTCGACAATGCCCGGCGCTACCGTGAAAAGCTGCGAATCGTGCAGGCACCGGATTAACGGACGCTGATATACGCAGGCCCGCTCGAACTGCCGTGCAGGATTTCGACATCGACGCCGTAAGCTTGCTTGAGATGTTCCGGCGTCAGCACTGCCGTCGGTGTTCCTTGCTCCAGAACTTCGCCGCAGCACAGCAGCGTGACTTCGTCGGCGTAGCGCAGCGCCAGGTTGGGGTCGTGCAGAATCGCGAGTACGCCGACGCCTTGCGCAGAAAATCTTCGCACCAGCCGCAGGCAGGCATGTTGATGCGCGAGATCCTGGCTGGCGGTGGGTTCGTCGAGCAGCAGGTAGCGCCCACCCGGCAGCATTGGTTCCCAGATTTGCGCCAGCACCCGCGCCAGCTGCACGCGCGAACGTTCGCCGCCGGAGAGACTCGGATACGCGCGCTGCGCCAGATGCGCGACGTCGGTTTCGCGCAGGGCGGCGAGCGCAATCCCGGATTCCTGCACGGCCGCGTGCCGCCGGCAGGACAGCCGACCCAGTTCGACGACCTGCTGCACGGTAAAGGCGAAGCGCAGGCTCTCGGACTGCGGCAGAACAGCGCGCTGCTGCGCACGTTCGCGCATGCTCCAGTCCCGCAAGTCGCGGCCATTGAGCGTGACGCCGCCCGAACTGGGCGACAGGTCGCCCGCGAGCAGTTTCAGTAGCGTGGATTTGCCGGCGCCGTTGGGTCCGATGACGGCGTGCAGGCGGCCTGGCGCCAGCTGCAATGAAACGTTCCGCAGCAGGCGGGCGCCATCGGTTTGATATGAAATGTTGCGGGCGGACAGCATCACGACAACTCGGCGCTGTTGCGGTAGCGCATCATCATCAACAGGAAAAACGGACCACCGGTCAGCGCCGTGAGGATGCCGATGGGCAGCTCCACGGGTGCAATCACCGTGCGCGCGATGGTGTCGGCGACGACCAGCAGGAGCGCGCCCAGCAGCGCCGATGCCGGCAGCAGCAGGCGATGATCGGG
>JBOICJ010000296.1:0-3099 GCA_050740035.1 Stenotrophobium sp.
GCCGAAGATAATGATGCGGCGCGAGTCGATACGCCCGATCAGGCGGCCGACGACCTGCATGGCAATCAGCGTGCCGACGCCGCGCGGTGCGGTGAGATAACCCGATTGCAACGCGGTGTAGCCCATCAGGTTCTGCAACATGGTCGGCAGCAGCGCCAGCGTTGCGAACAGCACGATGCCGACCATGAAGATCAGGACGTTGCCGGTGAGAAAATTGCGATCCTTGAACAGCTCCGGTCGGATGAAGGGTTGTTTGCTGGTCGCGGTGTGCACCGTGAACAGGTAGAACGCCAGCGATGCGACAATCAGTTCGGTCCAGATTTCCCGGGAATTGAACCAGTCCTTGAGCGGGCCGCGATCCAGCATGATCTGTAGCGCGCCGATCGCTAGACTAAGTAGGGCGAAGCCGAAAATATCGAAGCGCCGGCGCGTGATTTTGGTTTCCGGCAGGTAGGCGAGGATGCCGAGTACCGCGAGGATGCCGAACGGCACGTTGATGTAGAACACCCAGCGCCAGCTGTAGTTGTCGGTGAGCCAGCCGCCGATCATCGGCCCCAGCGTCGGCCCCAGCACCACGCCGAATCCCCACACCGACATGGCGCGGCCGTGGTGCTCGGGTGGGTTGATGTCGAACAATACCGCTTGCGACATCGGCACCAGCGCCGCACCGCAGAGACCTTGCAGCAGCCGGAACAGCACGATCTCGGTCAATGATTGCGCCATGCCGCACAAGGCGGACGCGATGGTGAAGCCGATGATCGACACCAGGAACAGGCGCTTGCGGCCAAACTGCCCCGAGAGCCAGCCGGTCAGCGGGGTCATGATCGCCGCTGCGACGATGTACGAGGTCAGCACCCAGGTCATCTGGTCCTCGGTCGCCGACAGCGAACCCTGCATGTGAGGCAATGCGACGTTGGCGATGGTGTTGTCCAGCGCCTGCAGAATCGACGCCAGCATCACCGTGATGGTGATCAGGCCGTGATTCGGCACGCGTTGACCGGACGCTGGCACGGAAACACTCATTGCTTGCCGGCGATCTCGCTGTGCTGGTCGTCGGTGTCTGCGCCAAACAGGTGGCGGTGGTGGCCGGTATCCACTTCGGCGTTGACGCTGAGGCCGGAATGCAGCGGCAGGCTGGTGTCGGGATCGTCCAGCTCCAGCCTGGCCGGCAGGCGTTGCACCACCTTGACCCAGTTGCCGGTCGCATTTTCCGGCGGCAGTGCGGAGAACTGCGAGCCGGTCCCCGGCGCAAGGCTGCTGACATGCGCCTTGAAGGTTTTGTCCGGATACGCGTCGATCTCGACTGTCGCCGGCTGCCCCGGCCGCATGTGCGCCAGTTGATCTTCCTTGAAATTGGCCTCCACCCAGACGTCGTGCGTCGAGATCAGCGCAAACACCGGGCTGGCCGCGTTGATGTGATCGCCAACCTGGAGTTGTTCGACCTTGGTGACGATGCCGTCGCTGGGCGCGGTGATGGTGGTATAGCTCAGATCGAGCTTGGCGCGATCCAGTGCTGCCTGTGCGAGTCTGACCGCCGGATGCTGATCGGGATCGATGGCGGGATCGCCGCCGAGCATGGCGACCACGCTGGCGACCTGCTGCTGCGCCGCAGTGACGTGCTGGCGCGCGGCATCCAGTGCGTGCAGCGACTGGTCGTATTGCGCCTGCGAACTGATGCCCGAAGACAGCAGGTGTTTCTGTCGTGTGTTTTCCTTCTGCTGGTAAGCCAGGGTTTCCTGCGCGGAATGCAGGTCCGCCAGGTATTGGCCGTAGGTGGATTTTCCGGCTTCGATCTGCATCCGCGTGGTGCCGAGCTTGGCTTCGGCCTGGACGATGGCAATCAGGTAGGGGCGTTGATCGAGCTTGAACAGCACGTCGCCGCGCTGCACGCGCTGGTTGTCGTGCACTTCGATTGCCGTGACTTGCCCGGCGATATTGCTGCTGATCGAGGTCTGCGCGGCTTGCAGATAGGCATCATCCGTCGACATGTAACGGCCGCCGGTGATCCAGAAATAGAACACGCCCAGCAGCACGGCCAGCACGCCGCCGATCATCAGGATCAGCCGCAGTTGCTGCATGCGCGAGCGGCCCTTGCCGATCGCCGAACCGGGAATTTCTTCTGTCTCGATCATTTCGAAGCCTTCTTGTTTCTGATTTTTGCCGGGCCTGCAGTCGTGCGGCTGGCTGGGGATTTCGTCGGGCTGACGGGTTCGCTTTCGCAGGGCACCAGGGTCTTTAGCGTGTTGTGGATGCGTCCCATCAGGTTCAGCAGTTGCGTGCGCTCGGGTTCGGAAAGATCGGCCAGCGCCTGAGCGCGCGCGCGATCGGCGATTTTCCAGATGCGGCGCAGTACTGGCGTTGCCGGCGGACACAGATACAGCTGGCGGGCGCGGCGGTCGCGGGGATCGGGCCTGCGTTTGACCCAGCCGTCGCGCTCCATGCGATCGAGAATGCGTACCAGCGTCATCGGATCGGTGCCGGTCAGCGCCGCCAGACGCACCTGGGTAATGCCGCTGTTGCGTTGCAGGTGAATCAGCACCTTGCACTGCGCCAGGGTCAGGTTCAGCCCGGTGGACTGACGCTCGAAATTCTTCGAGGACAGGAGCGAGACATCCCTGAGCAGAAAGCCGAAGCTGCGCAACTGGTCCATGCGGTCATCGATAAGATAGTAACTCGTAATATAGTATCAAGTGATATTAATAATGGCAATGACTGCGGCGGGTTTTGCGGATGCGACGCCGACGTCGCAGGCGAAAATATGGCGGAAAAATCCTGCGCAGGATCAAGCCCCTGTCGTCATCGGGTGCACGGCCGGTTCGGCGATTGAGGAGAAAAATGCCGCCGTGGATGATGGACTGTGGGTGCCCGCGTGCACTGCTGGCCGCCGCGGAGCGGCACATTCCTTCGAGGAAGAAATCCTGATGCGGTGGCAGTCCGTTGGCGACGGCAAGGATGAAATTGCTGGCGCCTGCCGCGTCTGGAACTCCGCGCGTCCTTGCAGTGCGGCGCGCGGGTTAAGGCAACACTGAATAAGCTACTGCGCTCGACGCCTCGCGCGAGGGTGGTGCTCGTTCGGGCTTGGCGAAGCAGTGCTTCGCC
>JBOICJ010000297.1:0-6106 GCA_050740035.1 Stenotrophobium sp.
CGTCAGATCGGCGGACAGCGCGCTGCGGATTTCCGTCGCCAGCGGCGCAATCCACTGGCGCGTCTCGACCGGAACGATCCTGCCGCTGCCTTCGCGTACCACCATCTGCGGCCGGTCGACCTGTAACGGAATCTCCACCGGCAAGACTTCGATCTGCAGCGCCGCGGCCGTCGTGGCCTGCGACTGTATGGCCGGTCCCGGCGGAATCAGCGTGTAGAACTGCGTCGGCGCGCCGGCGCAGGCCGAGAGCATCGCGGCAGTGGCGGCCAGCAAGCATCGAGTGTCGCGCAGCCTCATGGTATCGCACTCCGTCCGGAATCCGGCACGGGTTCGTCGGCCGCGGGCTTGCCACGAATCAGCGATTCCGGATGCTGCTCAAGATAATCCGCCAGCGCACGCAGCGAACTGGCCGCGCGGTTGATCTGCTCCAGCGTGCTGCGCGCGTTCTGTTGCAGCGGCGCATCGGGCGAGGCCAGGTTCTGATCCAGCGATTGCAGCGTGGCTTGCGCGTTCTCGAGGACTTTTTTCGCCTGCGGCGCCAGCTCGCGATCGAGTTTTTTCAGCAGGCTGTTGGCGCTCTTGAGCGTCTCGTGCAGGTTGTTGCCGATCTTGTCGAACGGAATCGCATCGAGTTTTCGGATGATGTCCTGCACCTGCACCTGCGCCTGCTCGAGGTCGCCGGCGGCGGTGGGGATGACCAGTGGCGTGACATGCGGGTCGAACCTGGCGCGCTGGGTGTGAGGCAGGATATCGAGTGCGACATAAATCTGCCCGGTGAGCAGATTGCCGGTACGCAGTTGCGCGCGCAGGCCGTGGGCGACCAGGCGCTGGATCATGTCGGCGTGGCTGATGCCGGCGGCCTTCTCGGCGCGCAGCATCTGCTGGCGGGCATCGCCCAGCCGATCGGGGAACAGATCGGCGCTGACCCGGGTGTAGAAGCTCTGCGTTGCCGCATCGAATTCCATGTTGATGGCTTTGACTACGCCGAGGGCAAGGCCGCGGAAATCCACCGGCGAGCCGATTTCCAATCCGCGGGTGCTGCCGCGAAAGTCCATGACCACCGCTTCCGCAGGGCCGTCCGGCGGCGCCATCGCCGCGGACATGTCCGGATACAGCGTAAAGCTGCTGTCTTCGGGCGCCGGCTTGCCGGCGGGGCCGGATGTTTCCTGAAACGCGATGCCGCCCGCGAATACGGTCGCCAACGACTGGGTATTGAGTTTCAGTCCCGCCGCGTTGATCGAAAGATCGACGCCACTGGCATTCCAGAAGCGCGCGGCTTCGGTGACGAAGCGATCGAACGGCGCGTTGACGAAGACCTGCACGGTGACCGATTGGCCGTCTTCGGCAAGATCGGAGGCCACCACCTGTCCCACCGGCATCTTGTGGTAATACACCGGCGAGCCGATGGTCAGGGAGCCGGGGTCGCGGGCATGTAGAACGAATCGCCGGCCCTTGAGGTCGTGGGTCACGGCCGGCGGTTTTTCGAGTCCGGTGAACTGCCGCCTGGCTTCGTCAGAGTCGCCGATATCAACGCCGATATAGGCGCCCGACAACAGCGTATTGATACCGGAAATGCCGCTCAATCCGATGCGCGGACGTTCGACCCAGAAGCGGGTGCCATCGACGGCGATGCCGGACGCGCTCTTGGTCAGCTTGACCGTGACTTCGACATTCTTGCGGTCGTCGCTCAGATCGATTTTCCGGACTTTGCCGATCACGACATTCTTGTAGCGAACCTCGGTCCTGCCCGCCTCCAGGCCTTCGGCGGTGACGAAGCTGATGGTGATCGTCGGCCCTTCGTTGAGATAGGTGCGCAGCGTCAGCGTCAGGCCGGCGAAGGCCGCAACCAGCGGCACCAGCCAGATCAGCGACAGACTCCAGCGATGCGGCCGCGTGATCTGCGGCGCGGTGGGTTCAGACGGTGGTGGCGGCTGGTCGGTCATGTTCGGGAGAGGCGGAGGCGGGTGCGGTTTCCGGTGCCGGGGTATCCCAGATCAGCCGCGGATCGAAGCTCATGGACGCGAGCATGGTCAGGACGACGACGCCGGTGAAGGGAATGATGGCACTGCCGACCTCGACCTGTGCAAGCTTGCCGAAGTGTACCAGCGTCAGCAGCAGCGCCACGACAAACACGTCGAGCATCGACCAGTGGCCGATGAATTCGATGATGCGGTAAGCCTGTGTGCGCTCGCGCTGTCGCCAGACGGATCTGGACTGGCAGGTCAGCAGCAGCACGGCGAGCACCAGAATCTTTGCCAGCGGGATGACGATGCTGGCGGTGAACACGATGATCGCCAAGTCCCACGAGCCTTCCTGCCAGAGCAGGAAGACGCCGGAAAGGATGGTCGATCTTTGCACGTCCAGCAGCTGCGAGGTCAGCATGATCGGCAGCAGGTTGGCCGGGATATAGAGGATTGCCGCGGTGATCAGCAGCGCCCAGCTGACGTGATAGCCGCCGGGCTTGCGCGCATGCAACGGCGTCGCGCAACGCGGGCAGGCGTGCACGGTCGCCGGCACCACCCGCGAGCAGGCCGGGCAGCCGAGCAGGCCCAGTTCGATCGCGCGCGGAATCCGCAGGTTCACGATTGCAGCGCCTCGGCGCGATCCCACAGCAGGCGCAGATCGAAATTGATCAGCGCGGTGAGCAGGCAGGCCAGCGCGACAAAGCCCCAGAAGCCGGTTTCGGGCGTGACTTCGGCCACCACCGACAGCTTCACCACCGACACCAGCGTGCCGAGCATGAACACCTCGACCATGCTCCACGGCTGCATCTGCCGCAGGGCGTGCATCGCGCCGATGAATGCGCGCGGCACCCGGCCCATGCGCAGGGGCAGCAGCACGTAGAGGAAAAGCCCGATCTGCATCAGGGGAAAGATGAACACGCATACCGCCGCCGCAATCGCGATGGCGCCGACGCCGCTGTCGTAAGACGTCAGGATGGCGTGCCACAGGGTGGTGTCGTTCTCGATGCCGGCCAGATCGAGTCGCATGATCGGATAGGCGTTGGCAATCAGGAACACGATCAGGCTGGCCAGCGTCAGTGCCAGCATCGAATCGAGGTCGTGGCGTCCGTGACGATAGAGCACGCTGCCACAGCGCTGGCAGCGCGCCGCCTCGCCGGGCTTGAGCACCTGACGTTGATAGACCGAGTCGCAGTGCTCACAGATGACCAAGGGTGCGGATGGCATGGCCGGTTCCAGCGATTGCCTGAAGGCTTTGGTAAAGACTTGTGCTGAGCGTATCAAATCCCATGCGCAGTGGCGGGGTGGGACACCCGCGCTGCGCGAGCGACGGATGGCGCGGGTGCGTAGGAAATCTCCTGCGTGTGCTGGTGTCGATCCGGAAGGAGTGATGCGCCCCACGCTGGATATAGTGTGTGCCGCACGCGGGACAGTGTTTCGACCGCGTACGGTTTTGCATGTGAATCGCAAGGACGACAGGGACAGCACCAGCACTATGCGGAAACTTATTGCGTGGCCGGCGGTTGCGGCACTCTATCTCGGTCTGTACGGCGCTGCCGCTGTTGCTGCGGATGGACCGGCGGTCGATCTGACCGTGAAGGCCGGCAGACTCGGCGTGAAGGCCCACGCTGCGGTCGGCAATCCCACGAAGATTGTGTTGCAGTCAACCAGTCCGGTGGCCGACATCAGGGTCAGCCAGCAATTGCAGTCGACCGACTGCCTGTTGGTGATCAGTCAGTGGACCGGAGTGTGCGTACCACCGGGGCCCGGCGTGCCGGTGAGTCCCGACTGATATGCGGCGCGGCGGGTTCGACTGACCGCCTCAGTGCCGATAACCCTTGACGCGCACTTTGAAGTCCATCGCCGGGCCGGGTGTCGGCGCGGTCTTGGTCTTGAGCGTGTAATCGGCCGGCTCCAGCGCCAGGTCCAGCTTGTAGAACACGCGCGCCATCGATAGCGCGATCTGCACTTCCGCGAGGCTCTTGCCGAGGCAGGTGTGCGGGCCGCGGCCGTAGGGCGAGTAGACGCCGGGTTTCAGGTGTTCGGCGCGCGGCTTCTCGTAACGGTCGATATCGAACTTCTCGGGCTCGGGGTAATACTCGCCCATGAAGTGCGGCACGCTGGTGCCGACGTAAATCATCTCGCCCTGGTGAACCTGGTGGCCTTCGAACACGAAGTCTCGGGTCGCGGTGCGCATCTGCGCCACCGCGATCGGATACAGGCGCATGGTTTCCATGATGGCGCCATTGAGCGCGGGCAGTTTTTTCAGCAGCCCGTCCTCGTCGACCTCGCCGTTGGCAAACAGCGCATCGACTTCCTGATGGATACGCGCCAGCACCTGCGGATGCTTGAGCACGGTATAGACGATGGCCGAGGTGGTGTTGGCAACGGTGTCGAGCCCGGCGACGTAAGGGCCGGTGACGGTCAGGATCAGGTCGCTGGCCGGCATGATCTCCGGGTGGTCGCGATGCGCCTCCATCACGTCGTCGATCAGGTTCTTGTCCTCGTCCTTCTTGGTGCCGGCCGTTGCGTGGTAATCGGCGATCATCTTCTGGCCGAGTTCGACCACACGCGCCTTGGCATTCTTGTATTTCGGACGCTTGAGCAGGAACTTGGGCCGCTGCCGCGTCACCAGCACGTTGAGAATGTGCAGGATGGTGGTGCGGATGTCCTTGATGTATTCCAGTGGAGCGGCGCCGGTGAGGATGGTGCCGAGCTGATCGACCACCATGTACTGCATCGCTTCTACCACGGGTACGAGTTCGCCGGTTTTCCAGTCACGTGTGATGGAGCCGTCGGTGATTTTCACCAGCTCGTTATAGCGGCCCTTGATCGATTCCTTGGAATAGCCGCGGCGCATCACATCGCGCAATTCCTTGTGGCTCTCGCCGTCCTCGCCGCTGAGCGCGCGGGTGGCGCCGTACTCCGCCACCAGGCCCTGCCAGAATTCCTTGGAACGCAGGCAGTCGCGGCCCTCGCGTGTGCCCATGAAATTGGCCGCCTCGACGCCGGCGATCGTGAGATAGCGATTGCCCAGCACGGACAGCCGGAAAACCGGCCCGTGCTTGCGATAGTTGTCGACAAAAAACTTCGCTGGATCCCTGGCCATGCCCAGCAGACTGCCAATCAACGGCAGGCCGCGGACCGTGGGTGTTTCGCGCAGCGCCAGGGTTTCAGTTGCAGATGTCACGGTGCTTCCTCGATGGGATGGGCCATGCACGGCCCGTTTCAAGACGGTTTTACCAGAGACGAAGCGTGCCGGACTCGTCCAAGCGGAGGATAAGGCGGCCGTGGCGTCTGGCGCGGAAGGGAACAGCTGGCCCAGAATAGGGTCAATAGTGCGCATGCGGCGTGTATCGCGGCAATACAGCTTAAGGACAAACAGGATGAGCAAAACGGCATGGACTCTGGTAGTGATTGCGGCGCTGGCGGTGTTTGGCGCGCTGTTTTTTTATCGCTATCGGCTTTACGTCCAGCAACAGGCGCCAGCCGCCGACACGGTGGTGGCTACGCCCGCGGTGCAGCCGCCGGCGCCACCGCCGCCGACGCACTACCCGGTACCGGCGCCGCCGCCGACGGCGGCTTCGCAGCCGCCCAGCCTGCCGACGCTGGAAAACAGCGATTCCTCGCTGCGTGCCTCGCTGGAGCAGCTGGTCGGCAAGATCGCGGTCGAGAAACTGCTGAATTCCAAGACGCTGATCCAGAACCTGGTGTTGACCATCAACAGCCTCGACCACGATCCGGTGCCGCAGCGCGTGCGGCCGTGGCGGGCGGTGCCAGGACACCCGGCGGTGCACGCCGATGGCGGCAATCTCACCCTGAGCGCCGACAACGCGCAGCGCTATGCGCCTTACATGGCGCTGGTGAAGGCGATCAATGCCAGGCAGCTGGCCAGCGTCTATCTGTCCAACTACCCGTTGTTCCAGCAGGCGTATCAACAGCAGGGCTATCCCGACGGTTATTTCAACGATCGCCTGATTGCGGTCATCGATCACCTGCTGGCGGCGCCGGACGTGCAGGGGCCGATCCAGGTGGTGCAGCCCAAGGTGCTCTACGAATTCGCCGACCCGCAACTGGAGCAGTTGTCCTGGGGCCAGAAAATCGTGATCCGCATCGGCGCCGAGAACGAAGCGCTGGTCAAGGCC
>JBOICJ010000298.1:0-4838 GCA_050740035.1 Stenotrophobium sp.
GCGCGCGGTACTGAAAAATTTCGGCTACGCCGCGGCCGATGGCCCGGTCGGCGTTTCCGGCATCAGTGGTGAACTGTCGGCCGACGAAGACAGCGGCCGGCTGCATCTGGCCGGCGGCGGCGTCACACTCGATCTGCCGCAGGCGATGCGCAACCCGGTGCCGTTCGACGCATTGACCGGCGAACTGCAATGGCATCGCCAGAGCGAGGGCTGGCAACTGTCGATGCCGCAATTCACCTGGCAACTGGCCGGCACGCAGGGGCAGGGCGCGGTGTCGCTGCTGCTGCCCTCGGCGGACGGACAGTCGCCGAATCTCGATTTGACCGCGAACTTCGATGCGGCCGATGCCAACCGCCTCAAGCCCTTCATTCCCACCCACTGGCATCCGCACCTGCACGACTGGCTGACCGACGGCATCCTCGGCGGCCGCGTCGCCAACGGCGTGTTGCGCATCCACGGCCCGCTGGCCGATTTTCCGTTCGAGAAAAATCCCGACGGCAAATGGCAGCTCGATTTCGATGCCAATGCGGTGAAGCTGCTGTACCACCCGGACTGGCCGGAAGTGGACGATATCAACGCGCACCTGACCTTTACCGGCAACCGCCTGGATATCAGCGCCGACAGCGGCAGCGTCAAGGGCCTGCATCTGATCAAGGCCAGTGCACGCTTCGCCGATTTCAACGACGCGCAGTTGCAGGTGGATGCGACGGTCGGCGGCGAACTGCCGCGGTTCTACGATTTCCTGCGCGCGTCGCCGCTGAAGAAAACACTGGCCGGACTGGTCGATCACACCAGCGCCAGCGGCGCGGCGAAAGTCGAGGTGCATCTCGATATTCCGCTGAAAGACGCAGCGCAGACCGAGGTCAATGGCGATGTCGCGCTCGACGATGCGCAGCTGCGCTACAAGGGTCTGAGCCAGCCGATACACGACATCAGCGGCAATATCGAATTCAACCAGCATGGCGTGCTCTCGACGCCGATCAGCGCAAAATTCGAGGACCTCGACCTGGACGTGCGCATCGCGCCGCGCGAGGGCACCAAGGGCGTGATCAGCGCTGGCTTCGATTACGGCCCGCAGGCCGATGGCGGCGGCGTCAGCGAATTTGTGCCGGAACTGCTGCGCAAGGCACTCAGCGGTCACGCGCACTGGACCGCGGAATTGCCGCTGGCGGCCGACAACACCGGCCTGACCCTGCGCACCGACATGAAAGGCATCGCCGTAGCGCTGCCTGCGCCTCTGGGAAAAACCGCCGAGCAGGCGGTGCCGCTGAGCATCGTGATCGACGCCGGCAATGACGACAAGACGCGCGTGCGCGTCGATTATCAGGATCGCCTGAGCGCGGATATCGCGCTGGCGCCGGCCGCCGCGACCGGCAATGCAACGACGGGCGCGACGGTGACGGGCGTCAACCTGCAACTGGGCAAGGGCCCGGCGCCGGTCGCGACCAGCGGCGTCTACGTCAGCGGCGCCACCGACGACCTCGACCTCGGTGCGTGGCATGCCGCGCTCGGCACGCTCGGCAACAGCAGTCTGGCCCTGCAGAAAATCGATCTGCACGCCGGCCATCTGCATCTGCTGGGGCAGACCGTGTCCGATGTGCATCTGCTCTCCACGCCCGTGGCCCAGGGCTCGAGCACGCTGCTCGATGGCGCCGGCGCCGAGGGCAAAGTGGACTGGGATAAGTCGGCGGGCGGCCGGCTGACGGCGCGGCTCAAGCATCTCCGGCTGGATGCGCAACCGCCGCCGACCGATGAAGCGGCGGCGAGCGCCAGCGCAACCGAGGCGCCCGCGCAGGATCCGGCGCAACTGCCGCAACTCGATATCAGGGTCGATCAACTGGATGCCGGCAGCGCCGATCTTGGCAAAGCCACGGTGCTGACGCAGCGCATCGCCGGTGGCCAGTCGCTGGCGCAGTGCGAACTCACTGGCGGCAAAACCACGCTCAGCGCCGGCGGCCAGTGGACGCGCCTGAACGGCCAGTCCAGCGCCGCGCTCAAGTTCGATCTGAGCAGCCATGACATCGCCGCGGTGCTCAAGGCCTTCGGCTACGCGCCCAACCTCGACGCCAAGGACAGCCATTTCACCGGCGACCTGAAATGGCCCGCGCGCGCTGCCGGCCTGAAGTGGGAACTGGCGCAGGGACCGATCGCCATCGACGTCAAAACCGGCAAGCTCAGCGCGGTCGAATCCGGCGCCGGCCGCGTGCTGGGCCTGCTGAACTTCTACGCCCTGCCGCGCCGACTGACGCTGGATTTCCGCGATGTCACCGGCTCGGGGCTGGCGTTCGACAGCATCGGCGGCAGTTTCGATCTCGCCGATGGCGTCGCCAAGACCGGCAATCTCGACATCGACGGCCCGTCGCTGCGCATGGAAGTGCGCGGCCAGGTCGGGTTGCTGGCGCGCGACCTCGACCAGACCGTGAAGGTTTATCCGAGCGTCTCGTCTGGCGTCACTCTCGGTGCCGCGCTGCTCGGCGGCCCGGCGGTCGGTGCGCTGGTGTTGATCGCGCAGCAGGTGCTGAAGCAGCCGCTGGAAAAGCTCACTGAACTCGATTACCACGTCACCGGCTCCTGGGATAACCCGAAAATCCAGTGAGTAAAAGTCGGTCGGGCGTGCCGGACCCCGGCGCGCGGCCGATCCGAAAAGCCGTTGCGGGATGCCGATACAATGAACTTCAACTCCCGGCTTGCGTCAAAGCCTCGACATGAAGGCGATTGAAATCGCGGGCGACCGGCCCGATATCAGGATTCATCATGATCAAAATCGCTGCAATCCAGATGAACTCGGTGGACGACGTCGCCGCCAATCTGCGCGCGGCCGGACGCCTGCTGACGCAGGCCGCGCAAGCCGGCGCGACGCTGGCGCTGCTGCCGGAAAACTTCGCCTTCATGGGCGCGCACGAAACCGACAAGTTGGCGCACGCCGAGCCTGAAGGCAATGGCCCGATACAGACGTTTCTCGCGCAGACCGCGCGGCAGTTATCGCTGTGGATCATCGGCGGCACCGTGCCACTGGCGGTGCCGGGTGATGCGGGCAAGGTCTACGCCGCCAATTTGGTCTACGACGCGCAAGGTGTGCGCCGTGCACGTTACGACAAGATTCATCTGTTCGATGTTGAGATCCTGCGCGAGGGTGCCAGCGAGCGCTACCGCGAATCCAACAGCATCGCTTTCGGCGATGTCCGTGCGGTGGTGGCGGACACGCCAGCAGGCAAGTTGGGCTTGAGTGTCTGCTATGACTTGCGCTTTCCGGAACTGTATCGCGCGCTGGTGGCGGATGGTGCGCAGCTGTTGTCGGTGCCTTCGGCCTTCACCGAGAAAACCGGCGCCGCGCACTGGCAGCCGCTACTGCGCGCGCGCGCGATCGAGAATCAGTGCTACGTCATCGCCGCCGGCCAGAGCGGCACGCATCCCGGCGGCCGCCGCACCGGGGGCCATTCCATGATCGTCGATCCCTGGGGCGAAATTCTCGCCGAGCAGCAGCAAGAAGGCGAAGGTCTGGTGCTGGCCGCGATAGACTGTGAGCAGCAAGCGCGGATCCGCGCCTCATTTCCCAGCCTCAACCACCGAAGACTTGGTTGAAATTCACCCAAGTGAGCGACAAACAAAGCGCCCTCACCCCTGCCCCTCTCCCGGAGGGAGAGGGAATTTTTTCCTTCCCCCTCTGGGGGAAGGTGCCCCGAAGGGGCGGATGAGGGCGCTTCTGACCGTATAAATCCGCAGTTATTTGTTCAAGAGTATTTTTAATGTCCGAATCGCTAGACCTTGCCCGCAACACCCTGCTCGCGCCCGCCGAACTCGACGAGCGCAGCCTGCAACGCATCCTCTCCGGGCTGATGAAGCCGGGCGTGGATGCCGCCGACCTGTATTTCCAGCATGCCCTGACCGAGAGCTGGTCGCTGGAAGACGGCATCATCAAATCCGGCAGCCACCACGTCGAACAGGGCGTCGGCGTGCGCGCCTGTTCTGGCGAGAAGCAGGGGCTGGCGTACTCCGACGAGATCAAATTCAACGCGCTGACCGACGCCGCCAGCGCCGCCGGCGCCATCGTGCAGCAGGGCGGACAGTCGCAGGCACTGGCGTTGACGGCGAACACGCCGGCCGCGCTGTACGCGGCCGCGAATCCGCTTGAGAGTTACAGCACCGCGCAAAAACTCGACCTGCTGCGCCGCGCCGACAGCGTCGCGCGCGCCGCCGACCCGCGCGTGATCCAGGTCATGGCCGCGCTCACCGCCAACCATGAAATGGTGCTGATTGCGGCGGCCGACGGCACCCTGTCCGCCGACGTGCGGCCGCTGGTGCGCATGGACGTCAGCGTGATCGTCGAGCAGAACGGCCGCCGTGAGTCGGCGCATGTCGGCGGTGGTGGGCGCGGCCCGCTGGCGCAATTCTTTGGCGATGGCCAGCCGGAAGCTTACGCGCGCGAAGCTGTGCGCCAGGCGCTGGTCGCGCTGGAAGCGGTCGCTGCACCGGCCGGCAGCATGACTGTCGTGCTCGGCCCCGGCTGGCCCGGCGTGCTGCTGCACGAAGCCATCGGGCATGGACTGGAAGGCGACTTCAACCGTAAAGGTACTTCCGCATTCTCCGGGCGCATCGGTCAGAAAGTCGCATCGGAACTCTGCACCATCGTCGACGATGGCACGCTCGCCAATCGTCGCGGCTCGCTCAGCGTCGATGACGAAGGCACGCCCACGCAGTGCACCACGCTGATCGAAAACGGCATCCTGCGCGGCTACATCCAGGACAAGCTCAACGCGCGCCTGATGGGTGTTGCGCCCACCGGCAACGGCCGCCGCGAATCCTACGCGCACCTGACCATGCCGCGCATGACCAACACC
>JBOICJ010000299.1:0-2755 GCA_050740035.1 Stenotrophobium sp.
ACACCAGCGTGGCCCAGTCGAAGGCGTAACGCGCATCCAGCGTGGCCAGACTGTAGCCGTTTGAGACCGGCGACGGCGCAGGAGTATCGTCCCGCATAAATTGACCATTTGAACTGGTCAAGAAACCCAATTCACCGGCATTGCGTTGTCCCTTGATGTACCAGGCATTCAGCGTGAATTTATCGGTCGGCTGCCACAGGGCCATGATGCGGCCGGTGCGCGTATAGCCATCGTCTGCGTTTACTTTTTTATATGATGGGTTATCGACGTCGAGCACTCCCGGCTTGTGTTGCCATGAGCCGGCAAAACGCAGCGCAACGGTATCGCCGATCGGCGCATTCAGCACCACGCCAAAACTGGGTTCGGTGCCACCCTGATCGACGTGTGTCCAGTCGGCAGAGAGCAGCCCACCCCAATTCCCCAGCTCCGGGCTGTTCGGCACATAGCGAATCAGTCCGGCGAGCGAAGTCGCGCCAAACAGCGTGCCCTGCGGACCCTTGAGCACTTCCACGGTGTGCAGGTCCCAGGGGTCGGGATCGGCAATGGTATAAGAGCCGTAGGGATCGGACAGCGCCACATCGCCATAAACGATACCCACGGTCTGGTTGGTGCCGTTGTCTGGGCCCACGCCGCGTATGCTGAGCTTCATATTGCTATTGGCAATATCGTCCTGTTTGTTGAGACCGGGCACCGACCGGATGAAATCCTTCAACTCGTGCGCGCCCATCTCCTCCAGCTTTTTACCTGTCAAGACCGAGATACTGGCCGGGATATCGCGCACCAGCTCCGGGCGCTTGGTCGCCGTGACGACGATTTCGTCGAGTTGCGCAGGTGTCGGCGGTGTGTTCGTCGCAGTTTGCGGAGCCTTGGAATTGTCGCTCTCCACCAAAACCGGAATGGGCACATAGGTCGAGCCTGAATCTTTTGCAACACCCGCTGGTGAGGCCAGCGGAGAATTTTCATTCTCGTTGGCCGGGACATTGTCAATCGACGATCGTGTGGTAGCAGCAGATGCCTCAGCCTTAGACGAAGCTGAGGGCGCAGTCTCGGCGGATGGCGACGCCGGCTGAGACATCGATGACAAATCAGTCGACGGAGCCAGCAACGAATCAAGTTCCGCATCGGTCGCCGTGTTGTCGGCCGGCGATCCCTTGGTTACAGCCGGAGCATCCGCCTGCTGCGAACTCGACGGTGCGGTCTCAGCGGATAACGGCGGCTGTTGCGCCAGAGCCTGTCCTGTGGCGAGAAGGCAAGCCACATAAATCGATGTGTAGGCAACTTTTCCCGACACTCGCTCTCCCCCGCTGTCGTTAATCTCCGGCATCAGCGCATGAACCGGGTCTCAGCTGCTTTCTGCGATGCCCGAATCTATTGATCGACGGTGGATGCCGTCATCCATGGAAATACTTAAATCGGGTCAATCCAGTGACTTTATCAATCCGCGGCGCAAGCGCAGGGATTGTCTGCCTGCGCGAGTATTTTCAACCGCTCCAATCAACGCTGAACAAGTAGCCGCACTGCGCGGCATAGCACCCCTAAGTTTGATTGTGAGAACTGATTGGTACATATTTATTTCCGATAGCCGGGCAGAACAAAGCTTGCTAATCTGAAATTCATGAATGCACAGATTCCACAGTTTGTGACGCCTGTTGATTCCTCCCGAGCACTAGCGGTTGATCTACAGAGTGCACTTGATCTTGAAAGCACCTGGAAAGCTTGTCTAAAACTGATCGCCAGCAAACTGTTGCACCGCTCTTGCAGCCTGATGTTCAACATCGTCAACTACGAGCCTGTGGATGCCCGCCATCACGTGGTGTTGCCGCGCAATCCCGACTATGTGCCGGCCACCAGCCTGACCATTTCAGGGCCCTATCTAGCGCGCCATCCACAGATCAAGCTGTACACCTACTCGCAGATCGTGGCCGAAGACCCGGATGCGCACCGCCGGCGGCTGGATCAGGAGCCTGACCCGGAGTGGGATGAATTCATCCATCTGGCGTTCTGGCACAACTCGCGCCCGGAAGCGGTGCTCAGCATTCACCGGCCGCCGAATGATTCCGGCATATCCTCCGAAGAGCACGCGTTCCTCGAGCAGTTGCACCCGATGATCGAAGCCAGTCTACGACGTCTGCGCGCGGTGGAAAGCGAACATACCCGGCGCTCCAGCTACGAGCATTTCCTGCGACAGATGCCGCTGACCGTCATGTTTGTCAACGCCGCCGGTGACAAACTGTTCGCGAACTATCAGGCGGAAAAGTATTGCGAACGCTGGAACCGGGGCTTGCGCGGCTCCATAAAATCCGACCTGCACTTCCTCCTGCCTGACCGAGTGGGGGCGATGTTCGAGGATGCTCTGCGCGGCTGCGCAAATGCCGCAGCAGCAACCGCCGGTTATGCGGGCGCTGTCCGGCTGCCGCACCCAGCGCTCAAAGATCTGTCCGTGAAGATTGACCGCAGCTGGCAATTTTCTGGCTTGCGGATGAGTCCCAGCTACGTCCTGACCTTCCTCGATGGACCGATGACCGGTGAACCTGCCCACACATTGTCGCAAGCGGCGTTACTGGTGCTCCAGCGCCTGACGCCGACCGAGCGGCGCGTGGCTCTGCTGGTGACTCAGGGGCTGCGCAACGAAAAAATCGCGAAGCACCTGTCACGTTCGCGGCGCACCATCGAATTCCAGATCAGTTCAATCTATCGCAAGCTGGATATCAGCTCCCGAACCGAACTGGTTCGGGCACTGCGCTGAGCCACAAGC
>JBOICJ010000300.1:0-2647 GCA_050740035.1 Stenotrophobium sp.
CCGCAATCCAGACGGCACGTTCAACGCGGAAAAATTTGCGCAGAATGCGATCGATCCGCAGGTCAAGATGGTCGAGATCAAGATCAGCCAGGGTGCAAAGCCCGGTCATGGCGGCGTGCTGCCCGGGGCGAAGGTCACGGCTGAAATTGCCGCGGCGCGCGGCGTCCCCGAAGGCGAAGACTGCATCTCGCCGTCCAGCCATTCCGCGTTCTCGACGCCGATCGAGTTCCTGCAGTTCGTTGCCCGTTTGCGTGAGCTGTCGGGCGGAAAACCCGTGGGCTTCAAATTCTGCCTGGGCCATCCCTGGGAATTTTTCGCCATCTGCAAGGCCATGCTCAAGACCGGCATCACGCCGGATTACATCGTGGTCGATGGTGCCGAGGGCGGGACCGGCGCTGCGCCAGCGGAGTTTGTCGATCATGTCGGCACGCCGATGCATGAAGGCCTGGTGCTGGTGCACAACACGCTGGTGGGCCTGAACCTGCGCGACAGGATCAAGATCGGTGCGGCCGGAAAAGTCATCTCGGCCTATGACATCGCACGTGCGCTGGCGCTGGGCGCGGACTGGTGCAACTCGGCGCGGGGTTTCATGTTCGCGATGGGCTGCATCATGGCGCAGACCTGTCACACCGGGCGCTGTCCGACCGGCGTCACGACGCAAAGCTGGTTGCGCCAGCGCGCGCTGGTGCCGGAAGACAAGGCTCAACGGGTCTACCATTTCCACAAGAACACACTGGCCGCGCTGGCCGAGATGGTGGGCGCGGCGGGTCTGTCGCATCCCAGTCAGTTGCGGCCGCACCATATCGTGCGCCGGGTATCGGTCAACGAGGTGGCGCTGGTGTCGTCGCTGATCAAATACCTCCAGCCGGGCGATCTGCTGGAGAACCGTGTGCATCATCCGGTTTATGAGGTGTACTGGAACATCGCCAGCGCCGACAGTTTTGCGCCGCTGGCCGAGCCGGTGCGTCATTCGCAGCCGGAACCTGCGGCAGCGTAATATTCGTCGAATGAAAGACAGCAAACATCAGCGCCTGCTCAAGGCGCTCGAAATCGACGCCTGGGTGCGCCGCGATGCGCCGCCTGCGCGTGACGCCGCGCCGGATCCGGCAACGCTTGCTCAAGCGGTAGAGCCGGCCGCACCCCGTCGCCGCGGTCGGCCGCCACTCAATCGCGTCGCGACCGATGTGCCCGCGATTGCCGCGGCTGCGGTGGTCAGGACCGATTATGTCGCACCGTCCGATTGGGCCGGACTGCGCGAGGCGGTCAAGGCTTGCACGCGCTGCAAGCTGTGCCCGACGCGCACGCAGACGGTTTTTGGCGTGGGAGCAGAGCACGCGCCGTTGATGGTGGTCGGAGAAGGGCCGGGTGCTGACGAGGATGCGCAAGGCGAACCGTTTGTCGGCCGCGCCGGCAAGCTGCTGGACGAGCTGCTCAAGTCCATCGGTCATTCGCGCAAGGACAATGTTTTCATCGCCAACGTGGTCAAGTGCCGGCCACCGGGCAACCGTGACCCGGCACCGGACGAAGCTGAAGCCTGCCGGCCATTCCTGGAGCGGCAGATCCAGCTGGTCAAGCCGAAGTTGATCGTCGCGCTCGGCCGCATCGCCGCGCAGCGGCTGTTGCAGACCGACGAACCGCTGTCACGCCTGCGCGGCCCGATGCACCGCTACGGGCCGGACAACACGCCGCTGTTCATCACCTATCATCCCGCTTACCTGCTGCGCAGCCCGCGCGAAAAAGCCAAGAGCTGGAGCGATCTGAAGAAAGTGCATCGCTTTCTGGAGCAGGCTTGAGCGCGGTCGTACAGGAGGACGCCTGGCGCCTGGTGCCGATGCAGGCATCGCACCTGCAGGCGGTGATGACGATCGAGTTTCGCGCCTACCCGTTTCCGTGGACCGAGGGTATTTTCAAGGATTGCCTGCGCTCCGGTTACAGCGCCTGGGTGATGACCGGCACCGGCGACCGCGTGCAGGGCTACGCGGTGATGACCATGGCGGTTGGCGAGGCGCATGTGCTGAACCTGTGCGTCGATCCGGCGGTGCAGCAGCGGGGCCTGGGCCGCATGCTGCTGAGCCATCTGATGAATCTCGCGCGCGCCGCCCACTGCACCGCAGTGCTGCTGGAAGTCCGCAGATCGAACAAGGCCGCGCTGCGCCTTTACCACAGCATGCAGTTTGAACCGGTCGGCATTCGCAAGGCTTATTATCCGGCGAGCGACGGCCGCGAGGATGCCTGCGTGCTCTGTCACAACATCGTCTGAGCATGACGCCGCGCTTCCGCTCCCAACTGAGCTGGGCGCTCAACAGCTGGGCCAATCATGCGTTTGCGACGACCGTGCTGGTGGGCTTCTTCCCGATTTTTTTCGACCGCTACTGGACGCAGGGCGTTGCCGGCACCACGTCGACGTTTTATCTGGGCGTAACCAATTCCGTCGCCAGTCTGGTGGTGATGCTGATGGCGCCGTGGCTGGGCGCGCTGGCCGATCGCCGCGGCTGGAAGAAGCGTTTCCTGGCGATATTCACCGCAATCGGCGTCGTCGCAACCGCGACTTTGTTCTTCGTCGGTGAAGGCCAATGGCCGTGGGCCGCGGCGGTGTTTGCGGTAGCGTCGATCGGGTTTTTCGGCGGCTCGTCGTTCTCCGATGCCC
>JBOICJ010000301.1:0-3168 GCA_050740035.1 Stenotrophobium sp.
CAGCTATACAGTGTGCGTGAAAACTGCGGCTTTAGCGGCGAGTAGCCATGTTCGATCGTATGCCGCTTGACCGCGGGTCTTTACACACAACTGCAAAAGCACGGTCGGGATCGCACCTGACGATGGCTACCACTCTATCGGGAACGAGGTTTTAACCCGGCCATGAAGACTTCCTACAACCTGATTGCCGGCCAAAGCGTGGAGCGGCTCGCGGCGCTGAGCGACGGCATCTTCGCGGTGGCGATGACGCTGCTGGTGCTCGACCTGCGCATTCCGGTGGAGCAGACCATCCACAGCGAGCACGAACTTTGGCGGGCGCTGGCCGCCCTTGCGCCGCGGCTGGTCATGTATCTGATGAGTTTTTTGATGCTGGGCATTATCTGGGTGGGCCAGCAGACCCAGCTCAACCACCTTGCTCGCAGCGACCGCGATCTCACCTGGATTCACCTCGCGTTCTTGTTTGCCGTCACGATCACACCGTTTTCGACCATGCTGCTGGCCTCGTATCCGCGCTTCCGCACCGCGCTGCTCGCCTATTGGTTCAACATTTTCCTTCTCGGCTTCTTGCTTTATTGCAGTTGGGGGTATGCGACGCGAAGGAACCTGATGAAGGACGATGTGCCCGCGGAAGTGCCCGCCGCTGTTTGCCGCCGGATTCAGATTGCTCAGTTGCTCTATGCGTTCGGCGCCTTGCTCTGCGTGATCAACACGTATTGGAGCATCGGTTTCATCGTGCTCGTGCAGCTTAATTACGCGATTGCGCCGCGCATCTGGCGGCGGATGTGAAGGGTAGCGCAGCCCTGCAGAGCCGCAAACCACCCAGGGACAATGTCAAGCTGAGCGAAGCGAAGCATCTGCTTGTGAACCGGGTAAAAGCAGATTCTTCGCTACGCTCAGAATGACAGTTCTACGAAGCTTGCTAAAAAGCAAAATTGCGCTATACCGCGTTCTAATAAATCGGAATTTCGTATCATCAAAAAAATTGTCAAAAAAATTGACACTTCAAATTCACGCCGGTTATACTGTCCGGTAATTCAATAGCGCACAACCTCTATAGAAATTCTGCCGTTGGTTGCGAAAGTGTTTGGAAACTCTTGACAGCAGACGCCGTAGCAACCTAAGATACCACGCTTGACCGTTTGCGTTGCCAATACCGGGCGAAGAAGTCAACACAGGATAGTCACCGTAAGGCACCATAGGACAGCGGGGCAAAGCGGCGGTTCTACTACCCACACGGCCACCAGGAAGTTGAAGGCATCCGTTGGGTTCCCGCGGGCTGGTTTCGAGCGCGGTTCTTCGAGCGAGTTCAGGTTCAAAATAATATCCACGGCAAAGAAGCGAGGCGTCTGGGCGCGAGCACGTGCAAATTTGCAGTCATAAGCTAAGGCACTTCTATGGCTCAGGTTTTTCATCACGCGGCAAACACCGTTGCTAAGGCAACGATGATCGGAGTGATCGTTCTGATCGCGGGGCTGGGCATCTTCGGCTGGGAGGTCAACAACAGCTACAACGTCTACCGGCACGAGCCGCTGAGGCAGCCCATTCCCTTCAGCCACAAGCATCACGTCACCGATGATGGAATCGATTGCCGCTATTGCCATACCACGGTGGAGACGTCTTCTTTTGCGGGCATTCCGCCCACCCACACCTGCATGAGCTGCCATTCAAAAATCTGGGTAAACAGCCCCATGCTGGCGCCGGTGCGCGATAGCTACCAAACCGATACTTCGATCGCTTGGGTCCGGGTGAACGAACTGCCCGACTTTGTTTATTTCAATCACAGCATTCACATCGCAAAAGGCATTGGATGCACCACCTGCCACGGACCGATTGGCGACATGCCGATCACCTACCGGCAGAACACGCTTTACATGCGGTGGTGCATCAATTGCCACAAGCATCCGTACAAGTACATCCGGCCAAAATCACAGGTCTTCAGCGTGACGTATAAACCGCCGGCGGACCAGATTGCGATGGGCAGGAGGCTGGTGGCGGAGTATCACATCAAGCCTCCGTTGGTGATTACGAGTTGTTATACGTGCCATCGTTGAAATTTGAGATTTAAGATTGGAAATTTGAGATTGAATATCGTGCCATCGATAACTCAAAGAATTTTGAGGAATCGGGAGAAATCATGAGTTGTCCAGATAACGGCAAGGGGCAGTTTGACCTTGTCTCCATTCAAACCCGGCCCGAAGGCGGCGCGCAAAAAAAGAAGTTCTGGCGCAGCCTGAATGAAGCTGCCGGAATCGAAGACCCCAAGCTTCAGGATGACGAATTCTTGAATAGTCCCGGGTCAAAGTTTCAGATCAACCGCCGCAACGCCTTGAAGCTGATGGGGGCTTCGGCGGCTCTGGCAGGGTTGTCGGCGTGCACCAAGATGCCGACCGAGAGAATTGTTCCTTATGTAAACGCGCCGGAGGGGCTCGTTCCGGGCAAGCCTTTGTTTTATGCGAGCGCCATGCCCTGGGGCGGCGTAGCCCAGGGCGTTTTGGCGTGGAGCTTCATGGGTCGCCCGACGAAGATTGAGGGCAACGATAAGAACCCTGGAAGCCAAGGCAAGGCCAACGTCTTCATGCAGGCATCGGTGCTGGACCTTTACGATCCCGACCGATCGCAGGTGCTCATTCACAACGGCTCCGTAGGGGGTTGGAGCGATTTCTTGGTGAAGACGGAAGAGTTGCGCGCGGCCCATCTGCGCGCTAAGGGCGCCGGGCTGCGCATTCTCACCGGAACGGTCACTTCGCCAACTCTCGGCGATCAGTTGCACGACCTCCTCACGCAGTTCCCCCAGGCGCAGTGGCACCAGTATGAAGCGGTGAGCCGCGACAATGCCCGCGATGGCGCCCAGATGGCCTTCGGCCAGATCGTTGAGACGATTTACCGCTTCGATCAGGCGGAGAGGGTGGTTTCGCTCGACTCGGATTTCCTCTTTGCCACGCCCGCGAGCGTCCGCTACGCCTGGGATTTTGGCAACAAGCGCCGCGTGACCGGCCCTGATTCGAAAATGAACCGGCTGTACGTGGTGGAGGGTGCTCCTACGATGACAGGCGTTCAGGCCGATCATCGCCTCCCGCTGCGTCCGAGCCAGGTAGAAGCGTTTGCGCGGCTTCTGGCGGTAGGACTTGGCGTCAAGGCGCAGGGTCTCGGTCAGCCGTCAATTTCTAA
>JBOICJ010000302.1:0-8170 GCA_050740035.1 Stenotrophobium sp.
GTACAGCGCCGCATGGAGCCCGAGGAGCCGCCGAATCCTGCGGCTTCGGGCACCACGCTGATTGGCGAGGCACCGGCGATGCAGGAGGTGTTCCGCGCGATCGGAAGGCTCAGTCACTCGCACATCACGGTGCTGATCACCGGCGAGTCGGGCACCGGCAAGGAACTGGTGGCACGCGCCCTGCACCGAAACAGTCCGCGCGCACAGCGGCCGTTCATCGCGATCAACACCGCGGCGATCCCGAAGGATCTGCTGGAGAGCGAATTCTTCGGCCATGAGCGCGGCGCCTTCACTGGCGCGGCGACGCAGCGCAAGGGCCGCTTCGAGCAGGCCGACGGCGGCACCCTGTTCCTCGACGAGATCGGCGACATGCCGGCCGATCTGCAGACGCGGCTGCTGCGCGTGCTGCAGGACGGCGAGTTCTATCGCGTCGGCGGCGTCGCGCCGCTGCGGGTCGATGTGCGCGTGGTCGCCGCCACCCACCAGGATCTGGAAACACTGGTGCGCGAAGGCCGCTTCCGCGAGGATCTGTACCACCGTCTCAACGTGATCCGCATCCGCATCCCGCCGCTGCGCGAGCGGCGCGAGGATATTCCGCCACTGCTGAATCATTTCCTCGCGCGCGCGGCCGCCGAACTCAAGGCCGAAACCAAGCGCCTGCGCCCCGAGGTGCTGGCGCAACTGCGCGAGTCGGCGTGGTCCGGCAACGTGCGTGAAATCGAAAACCTGTGCCGCTGGCTGACCGTCATGGCGCCCGGACAGGACATCCATCTGCAGGACTTGCCGGTTGAATTACGCTCGGGCACTCCGGTCAAAGCGGCGGCGCAAGCGCCGGTCGAAAAACCGGTTGCCTCCTCCACCGACGCCCAATGGCCGGAGTTGCTGCGGCAGTGGGCGATCACGAAACTGGCATCGGGCGGCGACGATCTGCTCGGCATCGCCATGCCGGAATTCGAGCGCGTCCTGATCGAAGTCGCGCTCGCCGCCTGCGACGGTCAGCGCCAGGAGGCCGCGCGCCGCCTGGGCTGGGGGCGCAACACCCTGACGCGCAAGATCAAGGAACTGGGCATCGAGTAGTTCGCTCAGCGCAAGTGCGCCCCCAAGGCGCCCACTCGCTGATCCTTGCATCCCCGCTATGGCGAGGCCCCTGCGCGGGCTCGGAGCGCCGGAACTTCACACCCTGACGCGCAAGATCAAGGAACTGGGCATCGAATAGCGCACTGCGCTGACCCTCCTGCGCTCCAGCACGCGCAGTAACGCACCCACTCAGTCGATGGTCTGTGCGGCGACCAGTTCCGCGTCCTTCGCCTTGATCCGCGCGACTGCGGGACGCGCATTGGCGCGTGCGACATAGGCCTGCACCACAGGTAATTCAGGCACCAACTTGAACTGCGTCATCCAGGTCAAAGCTGTACCCCACAGCACGTCGAGTGCGCTGAAGCGCTTACCCAGCAGATAATCGCCTTTGTCCAACTGATCGGTGAGCGATTTCAGCATGGTGTCGAAATCGCCATACGGCGACATCGCCAGCGGTGCCGGCTCACGCTTGAGCGAGCGATCGACCACCGCCGGCTCGAAGCACGATCCGTAAAACGCCATCCAGCGCAGATACGGCCCACGCAGCGGATCGCCGAGCGCCGGCGCCAGCCCGGCCTCCGGGTAAAGGTCGGCGAGATACAGGAAGATCGCAACCTGCTCCGTCACCAGCGCGTCGCCGTGCTTGATCGCCGGCACCTTACCCATCGGGTTGATGGCAAGATACGCGGCGCCGCGTTGCTCGCCGGCTTTCATGTTCAACACATGCAGCTTGTAATCGGCGTGCAGTTCCTCCAGCAGGATCAGCGTGCCGGT
This sequence comes from Stenotrophobium sp., assembly GCA_050740035.1. Lineage (GTDB taxonomy): Bacteria > Pseudomonadota > Gammaproteobacteria > Nevskiales > Nevskiaceae > Stenotrophobium. Next base: position 1,852 of record JBOICJ010000302.1, read on the forward strand.
GGAGCGGGTGTTGGGCGAATGGAACAGCGTGACCTGGCGGTTTGAAGTCATGGCGCACTCCTACATTCTGTCCTGTCTGATTATCATCGACCCGGACCCTGCCGCCCAAAAAAATCTCGGAAGCTGAAATAGTTGCCGGCAACCAGGACCGGCACGACCACCAGCAATCCCAGGCCCAGTGGAATGGCGCCGAGTATCCCCAGCAGCAGCCCAATCAGGCTGAAGACCAGCAGCGGCAGCCAGTTCCTGAGACAGGCCGCGAAGCTCTGCTTCATCGCCGCGCCGGCATGCTGCCCGGCGAAGAACACCAGCCCCGGCGCAAACCAGTACGCGGTATTTACCAGCAGCAGCGCCGCGAACACCAGCAGAAACACCAGCACGAACGTCAGCGCGTCAGCGCCCGTCAACGCCGCCCTGATCGCCAGTTCCGGATTTGCGGTATGCAGGAATGAACTGCCGCCGAGCATGACGATCGCGAGGATCACGCCTGCGAGGATTACCGCGCACATCAGTCCGAAATAAATCAGCGCGAGCACCAGCAACGGCGCGAATTTGTCCTTGAAGCCGGCAAAGAACTTGCCGATGTCGGCGGCTTCGCCGTTGGCCATGCCATGCGCAAACGCCAGTAGCCCGACCGAGAATGCGGGGCCGAGCAGGAGTCCGGCGAGACTGCCGAACAGCGGCACCACGCTGAGCGCGCACTGGATGCCGATCCAGATCAGCAGCACCAGGATCCAGTGTCCCGGCGCGGCCTTGAACAGCGTCCAGCCCTCGCCAATCCAGGCGGCGCCGCGACCGGGCGGCGCCTGCAACGCCGGCACGGCGAAATGGAAATCTGCTTTTTCGGTTTTTGTCTCGGCGGCTGGCGCCGCAGTGGTGGCGACCGCACCCGGCACGGGTGGCGGCACGGCATCGGCAAACACGATGCCGCTGCCTTGCAGCACCTGCTCGGCGCTCAGCCACTGGCTCAGCCCTTCGCGCCACATCAGCGTCTGCCGTCCGATCTGTCCGCTGCCGCAGGCGGCGCCGATCTGCTCGAGCGTGTACGGCCCGGTGCGTTCGCCGTTGACGGCGACGTAGTACGCAGTCATTTCAATGCTCCCCGATGTCTGCGTGAACTATACGGCACGCTACGCGGCCTTGCTGTCCTTGGCGCCGTGCAGACGTTCTTCACGCAGGCGCGCGGTGTTCGGCGGATTGGTGGTAATCAGCCGGTCGCCTTTGCGGCGCGTGAGATATTTCCAGCTCCATTCCAGGAATACGCTGACGCGTTGCCCGGGGCTGACCAGCGAGGCGACGTGGACAAAGGCCCAGATGAACCAGCCGACGATGCCGCTGACCTTGACGAAGCCGAGGTCGCCGACCGCGTGGTTCATGCCGATCACCGCCATGCTGCCCATGTCGCGGTACTTGAACGGCTTCAGTGTTTTGCCCTGGGCGCGGGCCAGCAGCAGGCGCGCAACGTAGACGCCTTCCTGGATCGCACCCTGCGCCAGACCCGGCACGTAGCGCCCGGCGGCGTCGGTGAGTTTGGCCAGATCGCCGATCACGAAAATGTTGTCGTGGCCCGGCAGCGAGCAATCCTGATTGACCAGCACACGGCCGCCGCTGTCGCGCTGCACGCCGGTACGCTCGGCCAGCACCTGGCCAAATGCGGAAGCGGTGACGCCCGCCGCCCAGAGAATGGTGCCGCAGGCGATGGTCTCGCTGGTGTCGCCGTGTTTGACGCGCACGTAGCCGTCGCCGATATCGTCGACGCGGGTTTCGGTGCGCACCGTCACGCCCAGCGCTTCGAGCGAGCGCCGCGCCGCGGCGCGCAGCTTGTCGCCGTAGACCGGCAGCACGCCGCTGGCGCCTTCGACCAGGATGATTTTCGCGTCGCGCGGATTGATCGCGCGAAAATCCTTCACCAGCGTCTTGTGCGCCAGCTCGCCGATGGCGCCGGCCAGCTCCACGCCGGTGGGACCGCCACCGACGATGACGAAGGTCATCAGCCGCGCGCACTCGGCCGCGTCCTCGGTGACCTCCGCCAGTTCAAACGCCTTGAAAATCTTGTGGCGGATTTCGATGGCGTGCTCCACCGTCTTCAGCCCCGGCGCGAATGGGCGCCAGTGGTCCTTGCCGAAGTAGCTGTGCTTGACGCCGGTGGCGACGATCAGCGTGTCGTAGTGCAGTTCGCCATGCTCGTGCATCAGCACGCGGCGCGCCGGGTCGACATCGTAGGCAGTGGCCTGGATCGCACGCACGTCCGGATATTTGCGCAGCACTACGCGCTGCGGGATAGCGATGTCGCCCGGCGGCAGCGAGCCGGTGGCGACTTCGTACAGCAGCGGCTGGAACAACTGGAAATTGCGCTTGTCCAGCAGCGTCACGCGACAGCCGGCCTTACCCAGGCGCTTGGCCGCGTGCAGACCGGCGAAGCCGCCGCCGACGATGACGACGTGGTGGTTCTCGAGAGTGTTGGACATCGGAAGATCGGTTATTGCAGAGCAAAAAATGATAGCAGCGTGCACTGAGCGGAAACAGGGCCGATCGAAAATACCGGATGCCGTGCCGTGCCGTGCCGTATCGGCTTGCGAGGAAAAAACAGCCACCCGCTGTGCCTGTATCCGGTAAAAATATTGTTATTATTTATATAATAAATTTATTATTAGTAAATATTATATAACATTGTTTTCGCCCATCAACGGCAGAGCGGGTGATGGTTTTCATGCGGCTGCGGCGTTTAAAGCAACTGCGAGACCGCCTGCGCCGCGTCCTCGCCCGAGCGCACGGCGCCGTCCATGTAGCCGTTCCAGATTTGCGCGGTCTCGGTGCCGGCCCAGTGGATGCGACCGACCGGCGCGCGCAGCGCCTTGCCGAAATCCAGCCATGCGCCCGGCGGAAACACGCCACCGTAACAGCCGCGCGTCCACTCCTCGTTCATCCAGCTCTGTTCGATGTAGTCGAGCGGATTGGCGGCGCCGTCGCCAAAGTAGCGCACGAATGAATCGATCGTGCCCTGCCGCCGCTGCGCCGGCGTCCACTCGCTGGCGACGCGGCCGTCGGTTCCTTCCATGAAACCCATCAGCACGCCGATGCTGTTGTCCGGCGGCGAATTGTCGAAGGTGATTTTCACCGGGCCGGTGTCGCTGGTGGCCTGGCCGTTGTAACCGGCGGTGCGCCAGAACGGCGTCGGATAAACGCACTGCACCTTGATCACGCTGCCCATCGGCATGCGCTGCGTCATCTGGTCGCGCAGCGCCGGCATCAGCGGGTTGTAGCGGATACGGCCGGCAATGGTCGGCGGCACCGCGACGATCGCGCACTTGCCGCGCACGCTGAAATTCTCGCCGCGCACGGTGACGCCGTTGTCGTCCTGATCGATCTGCGCCACCGGCGCGTTGAGCAGCACGCGGCCGGCGAGCTGCTGCGCCATCGTCAGCGAGATCAGCTGCGAACCGCCGACGATGCGGCTGTCCTGCGCGCCGCCGGCGGTGTTGATGAGATTTTCCAGGGTGCCGGCGGAATGGATATAGAACAGCACGTGCAGTAGCGAGGCGTCGCGCGGCTCGACCGAGAACACCGAGTTGATCGCCAACGTCACCAGCGACTGGCCGCCGGGCGTGAGCTGGTTCTGATCGATCCAGCTCTGGAAGGTCATGCTGTCCCAAGCCTTGGCGCTGGCCGCGGTCCACGGCGCGTCGAGCGGCACCTCGGTCGCCATCTGGTCGAGCAGCAGGATCGCTTTTTCCGCCTCCAGCGCACCGACCGGATCGGCCAGCGGCAGACGGTTGAGACCGAGGCCGAGATCGAGGCCGTCGGGAATGACGTGGCCGTAAGGCACTTTCACGCCGTTGCGGTCGTCGAGATAGTTGCCGTCGTCAAACGTCTTGAAAGTATCGAGGTTCAGTTCCTTGAGCAGCGCCAGCACGCGGTCCTGCGTCGGTCCGACCCACTGGCCGCCGATCTCGACGATGGTGCCGGGCGTCGCGCCGGGCGCGGTCACCGGATAGTTGAGTGTGCGGCCGCCGACGCGATCGCGCGCCTCCACTACCAGCACCTCGTGACCGGCCGCCGACAAACGCCGCGCCGCGGTGAGTCCGGCGATACCGGCACCGACCACCACCACCTCGGTGTCGTAGCTGCCGCTGGCGCTGGACGGCGTGCCGCCATAGGCCGCGCTCAGCGGCGCGCTGCGGCCACAGGCAGCGACGCCGGCGCTGGCGCCCAGGGCCAGCGCGCCCTTGAGCAGATGGCGGCGCTTGGTGTTGATGTCGTGATCGGTCATGGATTTGTTGCCCTGAGTGATTGGGAAATAGCGGAACGCGTGAATCCCCCCGCATCTTGCGGACGCGCCCCCCTTTTCCAAAGGGGATGGCAGCGAAGTGCGCGCTTTCTTTGGCCGTTGCCCACTTTGCAAAAGGGGGCCGGCGCGTAGCGACGGGGGGATTTGCCATCCATCATCACCGACCCATCCCGTTCCGTAGCATCAGTCGAATCTGTTCGAGCACGGCTGCGGTTTCAAGTAGTGCCTGGCGATTATCGAAGCGCAACACGCGCAGGCCCAGCGTCTGCAAATACTTGTCGCGCTGATGATCGGCCTGACGGCCGGCGTCCTCAAAGTGTTGTCCGCCATCGAGTTCGATCGCCAACTTTGCAGTGGCGCAGCAGAAATCGACAATGTACGGGCCCAGCGGCTTTTGCCGGTAGAACTGTGCGCCGAGCAGTTGCTTGCCGCGTAGCCCGCGCCAAAGTTTTTGCTCGGCCTCGGTCATGTTTGCGCGCAACCGGCGCGAGTTCGTTTTGAGCTGGCGGTTGTAGGGCAACATGGCCGTTAAATCCCCCCGCGCCCGATGGGCGCGACCCCCTTCTGCAAAGGGGGCAAGCACCAGAGTGAAGCTTTGCTTTTACCCCCTTTGTAAAAGGGGGACAGGGGAATTTTCTTTGCTGCATCCATGCCCGTCACTTCACCAGATCGGCCCACACGGCCGTTTCAAGGTAATCGTTTTCCAGCGGGGCGTTGCTGCCCGGCGACAGCGCGGCACCGGTCGTGGTCAGCGCCGCGCGGTCGGTGTCGGCGGTGACCCACGGCGCCAGCGCAAGAAATTCGGGCTTGCCGCCGGCATACCCGCGATACGCCTCGGCATCGGTGCCGGCGACGAAATCGAGATTGCCGATGTAGTGCTGCGGCGCTCCGGCGGCGCCGCGTGCGGTGATCGCCGACTGGCCGTCGAAGCCGAGGTCGAGCAGATTGCCGGTCAGCATCGCGGTGATGTTGTAGCGAAACCCGACGCTCGGCTCGGTCACCGTGCGCCAGGTGGAATTCATCCACTCCAGCGGCTGCCAGCCGTTGGCAACGTTCGCGGCCCAGCGACCGGGATTGGCCTCGGCCTGCACCACCACATCGACGCCGAGGCTGTCCATGCACGGCATGTAGCTGACGCGCACGTCGGCGCAGGGTGCGAGGTTCGCCGGTCGCTGGCCGAAGTCGTAGCCCCACTGGAATGCCGGCAGCGAAGTGGCGAAGCCCAGATGAAATCCGGCAACGCTATAACCCGCCGCATTGGCCTTGGCGGCGTCGCCGGTCGCCGGCCCCTGATCGAGGCCGATCAGGTTTTTCTCGATGTCGGTCAGCGGCACCTTCTCGTTGGCGAACAGCAGATTGGTTTCGCCGCGCGGCGCCGCCGGATGGATGTCGCTCGGTCCCCACAGGAACGTGGTGTTGGCGACGCGCGCGCTGGTCGCTACATAGACTTCGTCAATGCTGGAAAGATCCGGGTCCTTGAACAGCGCCATCTCGACCGGGTCCTTCGATGCGCGGTAGCGCGCCATGTTATTGCTGGCGACGACGTAGACGCCGTAATCGCGGGCGATATCGGAAAACGTCTGCGAGAACGCGCGCGCGAAAGTGTCGGTGGCGGCGACGAAGACTTCCTTGCGCGGATCGATGGCGGGAAACATCGCCTGATAGGCGGCGACCTGCGGGGCATACGTCACGTTCAAGACGCCCAGCGCGGCAAGAATACCGGCCGGCACCTGGTCGCCCAGCGGTCCGCGCAGCGGCGTCGCCGCCTGCTCGCGCACCAGCGCGCCGCGCGTACCGGTGGCGATGGTCATCAGGCCGATGTCTTCGTTGAACACCACCAGCATCGGCAGGCCCGGCTTCATCAACGGCACCACGTCGTCCTGCATCAGGCAGCGCATCTTGGTGCGGAAGCTGGCGTAGGTTTCGACGTTGCGGATTTCCTGCTTGTACTGGATGCCGACCACGCGCAACTTCGCATTGTCTCTAGCGTGTCCGGTTTCCGGCGACCAGCGCGACGGCCGCAGCGCAGCG
>JBOICJ010000303.1:0-2781 GCA_050740035.1 Stenotrophobium sp.
GTCCACATACCAGGGACTTTTTCATGAATATCACAGGCGCAGAAATCATCGTGCAATTGCTGCAACGCCAGGGCGTGCAGACCGTCGCCGGCATCCCCGGCGGAGCGCTGCTGCCGCTCTACGAGGCGCTGCATGGCAGTGGCATCCGCCACATCCTCGCCCGTCACGAACAGGGCGCGGGTTTCATCGCCCAGGGCATGGCGCGGGTCAGCGGGCGTGCCGCCGTCTGTCTGGCAACCTCGGGGCCGGGCGCGACCAATCTGGTGACGGCGCTGGCCGACGCCATGCTCGACTCCGTGCCGCTGGTCTGCATCACCGGTCAGGTGCCGCGGCACCTGATCGGCACCGATGCGTTTCAGGAAGTGAAGACCGGCCATATCACCGAAAGCATCACCAAGGCCAATTTCCTGGTGCAGTCGGCGGCGGAATTGCTGGATGTGGTTCCGGAGGCATTCCGCATCGCCGAAGGCGGCCGGCCGGGGCCGGTGCTGATCGATGTGCCCAAGGACGTGCAGCAGGAGCGCGCCGAATTCGCACACTGGCCGACTCCCGGCTGTGGCTATGTTCTGCCTGCGCCGGATGCAACATTGATTGCAGCAGCGGCAGCGATGATCAATGCCGCGCGCAAGCCGGTGTTGTATCTGGGCGGCGGCGTGGTCAAGTCCGGGGCGCAGGCCGAAGCGGTGGCGCTGGCCGAGCGCGCATCGCTGCCGACCACCACGACGCTGATGGCGCTGGGCACCCTGCCGTCCGCACATCCGCTGGCGCTGGGCATGCTTGGCATGCACGGCGCGCGCTACACCAATCAGACGATCGCGGAATGCGACCTGCTGATTGCGGTGGGCGCGCGCTTCGATGACCGCGCCACCGGCCGGCTGGAACGCTTCTGCCCGCACGCGAAGGTGATTCACATCGACGCCGACCGGCGCGAGCTGGGCAAGCTGATGACGCCGGCGCTGGCGATCGAGGCCGATGCGCGGGCCGCCCTGCAGGCGCTGATGCCGCGGGTGCAGCCGCAGCTGCGCAGCGACTGGTTGCTGCACGTGGCGGCCTTGCGCCAGCAGATGCCGTTGCGCCTGCCGGGGTTGGACGATCCGCGCACGCCTTACGGCATCGTGCGTGCAGTGGCCGAACGGGCCGGGCCGGATGCGGCGGTGACCACCGATGTCGGCCAGCACCAGATGTGGGTGGCGCAGAGCTATCCGTTTCAGCGTGCCGATCGCTGGCTGACCTCCGGCGGCCTGGGCACGATGGGTTTCGGCTTGCCCGCAGCCATCGGTGCCGCGCTGGCGCTGCCGGATGTGCCTGTGGTGTGCTTCAGCGGCGACGGTAGTTTGCTGATGAACGTGCAGGAACTGGCGACGCTGGCCGAACTCGACCTGAACGTGAAGCTGGTGCTGCTCGACAACGCGGCGCTGGGCATGGTGCACCAGCAGCAGAGACTGTCGTATCGGCAGCGGCATGTTGGTTCGGAGTTCCATCGTGCGACGGATTTCTGTGCGGTGGCGCGGGCCTTCGGTATTCACGCCATCGACCTGGGCGCTGCGAGCGGCGCAGCCGATGCGCAGACGCGCGTGCAGCAGGCGTTCTCGATCACCGGGCCGGTGCTGATTCGCGTGCCGGTCGCTGTCGCCGAGCAGGTGCTGCCGATGGTGTTGCCGGGCACGGCCAACACCGAGGCGATTGACTGAGGGCAACACTGAATAATCTACTGCGCCCGGCACCACGCGCGAGGGCGGTACTCGTTCGGACTTGGCGAAGCAGTGCTTCGCCTGAACCAGCCCTCACCCTCATGTACTCATCTGTACACTGCGGTTCCTGCGCTCCGTCCTCACGCGACCTGCCTTTGCTCGCGACACTTATTCAGCGTTGCCTGAGGCGGATGCCGTGATTCAAATGCAAGGAACCTGCGCATCCGCGGCTTGTCTGATGCGTATCAACGGATGATGGTTTTGCAGACACGTCGAAATGGCATCATGAAAACACACGGTCAGATCATCGCCAGCAGCTTTCGCCCGCACCCGCTGTTGCGCAACCCGCACGCGCAGACCCTGTTCGCGGCGCTGCTGCGGCCGACGCCGGCGCTGGCCATCCGCTGTGAGCGGCTGGAACTCGACGATGGCGATTTCGTCGATCTGGGCTGGAGCGGCGACGATAACCGCGAGGGTCCGATTGCGGTGCTGGTGCACGGGCTCACCGGTGGCTTCGATTCCAAATATCTGCGCGGGCTGGCGCAGCGTTTGGTCGCGCGCGGCTGGCGCACGGTGGCCTTGCAGTTGCGCGGCGGCGGCCTCGAACCGAATCGCACGACGCGGCTCTACAACCACGGCGATACCGCCGACCTGCGTTATCTGCTGCACCTGCTGCACAAGCGCGAACGCAACACGCCGTTGACCGCGGTCGGCTGGTCGCTCGGCGCCAACGTGCTGCTCAAGGCGCTGGGCGAGGAGGGTGATGCGCTGCCGGTGACGGCGGCCGTCGCGGTGTGCGCGCCGTTGCGGCTGGTGCCCTGCGCCGAGCGTCTGCGTCATGGATTTTCGAGGCAGTACCAGGATCGGTTGCTGGGCGAGTTGTATGAAATGCTGAGCCAGAAACATCAAGTCAAACAGGTGCCGGTGGCGCCCGGCGTCGATCTTGAGGCGGCGCTGAAGGCGCGGGATTTTTTCGAGTTCGACGACGTCTACACCGCGCCGAACAACGGTTATCGCGATGCGCTGGATTACTACGCGCAGTGTGAAAGCGGCGGTTTTCTCGGCCGCATCCGGCGGCCGACATTGATCA
>JBOICJ010000304.1:0-11352 GCA_050740035.1 Stenotrophobium sp.
GTGCAGTGCATCGTCGTCGCGATTGACGCCAAGCGCGTCAACAAGAAGAACACGCCGCCGCGCTGGGAGGTGTTCACCCACGGTGGCCGCAAGGCGACCGGGCTCGATGCCGTCGAGTGGGCGGCGAAGATGGTCAAAAAGGGCGCCGGGGAACTGCTGCTGACCAGCATGGACCGCGATGGCACCAAGGCCGGCTACGACGTCGAGTTCCTGCGTGCGGTCAGCGACGCGGTGGCGGTGCCGGTGATTGCCAGCGGTGGCGTCGGCACCCTGGAACATCTTTACGACGGTTTCGAGGCTGGCCGCGCCGATGCGGTGCTGGCGGCCAGTATTTTCCATCAGGGCACGTATACGGTCGGACAGGCCAAGCAATACCTCGCCGAAAAAGGCGTCTGCGTCAGGCTCTAGTCGCGAGTCAGCCGTGGCAACGCGCTACACTACGTCCATGAACCGCGCGCCCGCCGATGTCCTTGCAGAGCTCTACCAGACCCTGGTCGAGCGCAAGTCAGCGACAGCCGATAAATCCTATGTCGCCAGCCTCTATGCACGCGGCATCGACGTCATTCTCAAGAAGCTGGGCGAGGAAGCGGCGGAAACCCTGATCGCAGCCAAGAACTCGGACCGCACTGCGCTGGTCTATGAATTAGCGGACCTGTGGTTTCACAGTCTGGTGTTGATGGCGGCGAAAGATATTCCGGTCAGCGCGGTGACCGAAGAACTCAGCCGCCGCATGGGCACATCCGGCCTCGACGAAAAAGCGGGCCGAACGCAACAAGGAGCACATCATGGGTAGTTTCAGCATCTGGCACTGGTTGATCGTTTTGCTCATCGTGGTACTGATTTTCGGCACCAAGAAACTGCGCAATGCCGGCGGCGATCTTGGCAGCGCGGTCAAGAATTTCAAGCAGTCGATGAAGGAAGGCGAAGCCGAGGCCGACCAGAAAACCGTCGAAGTGCTCAAGGCGCAGGAAAGAACCGAGCAAAAGGCCGAGCAAAACGCCGACCACAAGGTCTGATTCATCACCGGCCTGACCGATGTTCGACATCAGTTTCCCGGAGATCATGCTGTGCCTGATCGTGGCACTGGTGGTGCTCGGGCCCGAGCGCCTGCCGGTGGTGGTGCGCACCCTGGGACGCTGGACCGGCATGGCCAAATCCTACATGCGCAACCTGTCGGCCGAGCTTGAAAAGGAAACCCAGATGACGGAACTGCGACAGCAGCTCGACGACGCCAAACGCGCGCTGAGCGAGCACGTCAAGTCCGGCGAGCAGGCCACGCGCAAGGCCGTTGAAGACGTCAGTTCTGATATCAAGAAGCCGTGAGCGACGACGAGGAAGTCACCCAGCCTGGCGTTGAACAACCCCTGATGACGCATCTGCTGGAGCTGCGCGAGCGCTTCGTGCGGATCTTCCTCGGCGTCGGCGTGTTTTTCCTGCCGTTGGCGTATTTCTCCCGCGAGATTTACACCTGGATTGCGCATCCGTTGATGCGCCTGTTGCCGCCCGGCTCCTCGATGATTGCCACCGAGGTCGCCGCGCCTTTTCTGGCGCCGATCAAACTGGCGGGTGTACTGGCCGTCGTCGCCGCGATTCCCTGGGTGCTGTACCAGATCTGGGCGTTCGTCGCGCCGGGGTTGTACAAGAACGAAAAAAAACTGGTGCTGCCGCTGCTGATGTCCAGCACCCTGCTGTTTTATGCCGGCGTCGCCTTTGCCTATTATCTGGTGCTGCCCAATGTGTTCCGCTTCATGGTCCACTTTGCGCCGCAGGGCGTGTCGGTGATGACCGACATCAACAAATATCTGGATTTCGTGTTCACGCTGTTTCTGGCGTTCGGCGCCGCGTTTGAAACGCCGGTCGCGATCGTGCTGCTGGTGCGCACCGGTTTCGTCACGCCGGAGCAGCTGGCTGCGCGCCGCGATTATGTGGTGGTCGGCATCTTCGTCATCGCGGCAATCTTTTCGCCGCCGGACGTGCTGTCGCAGATTCTGCTGGCGGTACCGGCCTACCTGCTCTACGAAATCGGCATCATCGCCGCGCGCTGGGTGACGCCGAAAAAAGCCGACACGGCCGAGAACTAATTGGGGACAGTCCCCAATTACATCAATCCTCGGCGGCGATTGAGTGCGCCGCAGCCGTGTGTTCGGCAGCGGTACGCTTTTTGGCGTTGCTGTCGTGCACGCTGGTTTCGGCGGCTTCAACATTGCTGACGGTTTTATGCAGGGCGGCGATTACGGCCGCAGTGTCCGGTTCGACGCCGCGCCAGATGCGGAATGCCGCGGCAGCCTGCTCGACCAGCATGCCCAGTCCGTCGGCGATGCGCGTGGCGCCTTGCGCGCGCGCCCAGGCCGCAAAGATCTCGAAAGCCTTGCCGTAGGAGAGGTCGTAGCAGATCGCGCCCGGCGCCAGGATATGGTCGGCGATGCGCGGCATGCTGCCGCTGTGTCCTGCCGAGGTGGCGTGGATGATCAGGTCGAACTGGTCGCCCTTGATCGCCAGATGCGTGCAGGGCTGGATCGCGCCGTGCGCCTTGAACTGTGCCGCCAGTTCCTCCGGCTTCCAGGGATTGCGGTTGGTCAGCGTCAGTGACGCCGGTTTTTCGTCCAGCAGGGGTTTGAGCAGGCCGCGTGCCGCGCCGCCGGCGCCCAGCACCAGCACGCGTTTTCCGGCGATGGTCAGATGCAGGTTCTGGGTGATGTCGCGTACCAGACCCTCGCCGTCGGTGTTGTCGCCGCGCCAGCCGGTATCGGTCCGGATCAGGGTGTTGACCGCGCCGGCGAGCGCCGCGCGTTCGCTGATGGTTTCGCAGAGCGCCGCGACCGCGACTTTATGCGGCAGGGTGATGTTGACGCCGAGATAGCCTTCATCGTGCAGGCGCTTGAGCGTCGGCACCAGCGCATCGACGCCGACCTCGATCGCTTCGTAGCGCATCGCCTGCGCGGTCTGGCGCGCGTACTCGTTATGGATATACGGGGATTTGCTGTGGGCGACGGGTTGCCCGATGACGGCGTAACGGTCCATGGGAATGCTCTTAGTGGGCCAGCCAGAGGGCGGCCTGTTTTGCGTAATAGGTGAGAATCATGTCGGCACCGGCGCGGCGGAAACACAACAGCGCTTCCATCATCGCCTTGCGCTCATCGAGCCAGCCATTGGCGGCGGCGGCCTTGAGCATCGCGTATTCGCCACTGACCTGGTAGGCCGCGACCGGCACTTCAAAGCGATCCTTGACGCGGCGGATGATGTCCAGATACGGCATGCCGGGCTTGACCATGACGATGTCCGCACCCTCCTGCAGATCGAGTTCGACCTCGCGCAGGGCTTCGTCGCTATTGGCCGGGTCCATCTGGTAGTTGCGCTTGTCGCCCTTGAGCGCCGAGGCGCTGCCGACGGCATCGCGGAACGGCCCGTAGAACGCCGAGGCGTACTTGGCGGCGTAGGCCATGATCACAGTGTTGCGCTGGCTGTCGCGTTCCAGCACCTGGCGGATCTGGCCGACACGACCGTCCATCATGTCGCTGGGCGCGACGATGTCGGCGCCGGCGCGCGCGTAGAGCAGGGCCTGGCGGCGCAGGATTTCGACCGTAGCATCGTTGTCGACCAGCCCGCGCGCGTCGAGCAGGCCGTCATGGCCGTGCGTGGTGTACGGGTCCAGCGCGACGTCCACCATGACGCTGATCTCGGGGCAGGCCGTTTTCACCGCCCGAATCGCGCGCGGCACCAGGCCATCCGGCAACAGTGCGGCTTCGCCCCGGTCGCTTTTGAGCGCCTGCGGAATCACCGGAAACAGCGCGATGCAGCCGATGCCCAGCTTGTGCAAGGCCACCGCTTCGCGCGCCAGTTCATCTAGGTCAAGACGCACAACGCCGGGCATGGAGGCGACCGGTCCTTTGAGCGCACCCTCGGCGACGAACAGCGGCTGGATCAGTTGTGCCGGCACCAGGCGCGTTTCGCGCACCATGTTGCGAAGGGAATCGGACTGGCGCAGGCGCCGCATGCGAGTGTCGGGAAAGGAGCCGGTGGTCACGGGCGCTCCGGGTGATGGGTGGGATGAAATAAACTGCCGGCATGAATTATAGCGGCATCGAACTGCTGCACCGTATTGCCGCGAGCGATTGGAGCCTGCGGCTGGCCGTGTTTGTCGTGGTGCTGGCGCTGATGCTGTCGCTTGAGCGCCGATGGCCGCGGCGAGATACCCCGTTGCGGCGCCAGCGCTGGCCGGGAAACTTCGGTCTGGGCCTGGTGAATGCGCTGGTGCTGCGCCTGCTGCCGCTGTTTGCGGTGGGCGTGGCCGTGCAGGCGCAGCAGGCCGGCTGGGGTTTGCTGAATCAGCTGCGGTTGCCGGCGATCGTTGCGGTGCCCCTGGCCTGGCTGCTGCTGGATTGCGCGATTTACTGGCAACACCGCGCACTGCACACGCCGCTGCTGTGGCGCTTGCACCGGCCGCACCACGCCGATACTGCCTTCGACGCCAGTACCGCGCTGCGGTTTCATCCACTGGAAATCCTGTTGTCGATGCTCTACAAGATGGGCGTGGTGCTGGCACTGGGCGCGCCGGTGGCGGCGGTGATCCTGTTCGAGATCGTGCTCAGCGCAGCGGCACTGTTCAACCACGCTAATTTCAGCTTGCCGGGCGACCGCTGGCTGCGCCGCTTTCTGGTGACGCCGGATTTTCATCGCGTGCACCACTCGTCTCATCGCCGGGAAATCGACAGCAACTATGGCAACGTGCTGTCGATCTGGGACTATTTGTTCGGTAGCTACGTCGCGCAACCGCGAGACGGTCACGCCTCGATGCAAATCGGCTTGGCAGAGTTTCGCGACGATGCGCAGCAGAAAATAATTCCGCTGCTGCTGCAACCGTTCCGGCGCGATTGACGTACTGCGCGGTTTGCGCAAGGCATCGGTTATGATGATTTGTCCATCGCTCCACACGTCTCGAATCAGGCACACCCGTTAATGGCCGACGCTGAACATCTCGCGCAACTGCTCGCCGATACGGCAGGCGGCAACCAGGTCGCTTTTCGCGAACTGTATGCCGCCAGTTCGTCGCATCTGTTCGGCCTGCTGCTGCGTATGTTGAAAAGACGGGATTGGGCGGAAGAGGCTTTACAGGATTGCTATCTCAAGGTCTGGCAAAAAGCCGAAACCTATCAGCCCCAGAAAGGCACGCCGCTGACTTGGCTGATGACCGTGGCGCGCTATCGCGCGTTGGACCTTCTGCGCATGAAACGGCCGGAAGTGGAGATGCCCGAAGAGGGCGAGGAGCAGCCGTATTCGATGGCCGATGCCAGCGAAAGTCCGGAAGACCGGGCGATCGAGGGTGAAGGCATGGGACGGTTGGAAAACTGCATGAAAGGCTTGCAGGAAGAACAGCGGCAGAGCGTGCTGCTGGCCTATTACGAGGGTTACACCCACCAGGAGTTGGCGGCGCGCCTGAGTGCGCCGCTGGGCACGGTGAAAAGCTGGGTGCGCCGCGGTCTTGCGCGCCTGCGCGAGTGTCTCGAACAATGAAATACCAAAGCCGCAAACTGCGCCAGATGCTGGCTGCCGAGTATGTACTGGGCACCTTGCGTGGGCTTGCGCGCGCACGATTCGAGCGCTTGCTGACGGCCGATGCCTGGCTCAAGGCTGAGGTGTATGGCTGGGAGGCGCGTCTGGGCGAGTTGAGCCATGGCGTCAAGCCGGTCGCGCCACGGCCCATTGTCTGGGCCAGCATCGATTACCGCATCAACGCCAGTCGTTCGGGCAAGGTGCGGCCGCTACAGGCTGCGGCGGCCGCTCCGCGCAGCGGCTTGTGGCGCGGCTGGGCCATGGTTTCGACCGCCGCGTCGGTCGCGCTGGCCATCGGCTTGTGGCAGCAGGCGCAGCGCGCGCCGCAGATCGAAACCCGCACGGTTCGGGTCGAGGTGCCGGTCAAGGCGCCGCTACCCTATGTCGCCATTCTGCAGCCGGCCAAGTCGGAAGCGAAATGGCTGGTGTCGATTTATCCCGACAGCCGCACGATCAAGGTCGCCGCCGTCGGCCATTACGACATGGATGCGCAGGCGCACAGCCTCGAGTTATGGGCGCTGGAAAAATCCGGCCCGCGGCCGCTCGGCCTGTTGCCGACCCAGGGCAAGGGCGAGATGCCGATGCCGGCCGACCTGCAGGTGGCGGGCAGCATGACGTTGGCGGTGAGTCTGGAGCCGCATGGCGGTTCGCCCACCGGCAAGCCCACCGGCCCCGTGTTGCTGGCCGCGCCGGCGGTGCAAGCGCTTTAGGACTTTCTCGGCCCGCGAGACTCGGCTTCCGGGCCGGCTGCTGTGCGTGCGATCAGCGTCGGGCCGGGCGAAAAAAGATCGGCCGGTGCGGCGTCACCTGCTGTGTTCCCTGAGCCAATCCAGCAGTTCGCGGGTGACCTGCTCGCGGCAGATTTCGTTGAGCAGTTCATGCCGCGCATCTTGATAGATGCGCACCGTGACATCCTGCAGGCGTGCTTTGCGGTAATGCTGTTCGAGCGCACGCGGCCCCTTGTCGCCGGCCGTCGCGGCGTCGGCGCTGCCGCCGATAATCAGCACCGGCAGGCTCAGTGGAATCGCGCGCAGGCGCTGTGCTTCGCCCAGCTGCCCGCAGGCGCGCAGCAATTCGGTCCACAAGCCGCTGCTGCAACGAAAACCGCAACGCGGATCGGCGACATAGCGATCCACTTCGGCCGCATCGCGCGAGAGCCAGTCGAATTCGGTGCGATTTGGGCGGAATTTGCGATTGAAATCCTTGAAGGTCAGCCGATCGGCAATGGCGCTGGGATGACGCTTGCCGTACCACAGGGCTTCCATCCGCAGCAGCGCCAGGCCGACGGCGCGCAGCGGGCCAAGATCGCCGCTGGTGGCGGAAAAGATCGCGCCGGCCAGTCCGACGCCGTGCTCCACCACATAGTGCTGCAGCAGGAACGAGCCCATGCTGTGCCCCAGCATGAACAACGGCGAGTCCTGCTGCTCGCGCTCGATCAGGCCGCGGACTTCGTTGATCTGGCGCAGCGTGCCGTGCCAGCCGTCCGGGAAATGTCCCAGTTCGTCCGGCGAGCGCACGCTGCGGCCGTGGCCCGGCAGGTCCTGCGCATAGACCGCATAACCGGCGTCGGTCAGCGACTGGGCCAGCCGCGCATAGCGCGCGCCGTGCTCGGCCATGCCGTGAATGATCTGTATGCTGGCGACAGGATGGCCCTGCGGCAACCAGCGTTGTAGATAGGCGCTGTCGCCGGTGCTCAGACGAAACTGGTCGTTGCGGGTGTCCACGGTGTAATTTCTCCTCTGGGAGAGATACTTTCACAACAACAGGGAGTTCGCCAATGACCGCCTTGCTGGCGATAGACCAGGGCACCACCAGTACGCGCGCCATCGTCTTTGACGCGCACGGCGAAAAACTGGGCGTGGCGCAGCGCGAACTGCCGCAGGCCTATCCGCAACCGGGCTGGGTCGAGCATGACCCGTTGCGCATCTGGCAGGACACGCTGGCAACCACGCGTGAGGCGTTGGCGGCCGCGAAACTGCACGCCACCGATATCGCAGCTCTGGGCATCACCAACCAGCGCGAAACCACGATCATCTGGGAACGCAGCACGGGCAGGCCGATCCATCCCGCCATCGTCTGGCAGGATCGCCGCACGCATGAGTTCTGCCGCGCGCATCAGGACAGGAATCCGTGGCTGGCGGAGAAAACCGGCCTGCTGCTCGACCCGTATTTTTCCGCCACCAAGATCGCCTGGATTCTCGACCACGTCAGCGGCGCGCGCGGTCGCGCCGAGCGCGGCGAACTGGCCTTCGGCACCGTCGACAGCTGGCTGTTGTGGAACCTGACCGGCGGCAAGGTGCATGCCACCGATGCCAGCAACGCCTCGCGCACGGCGCTGTTCAATATCCGCACGCAGGACTGGGATGAGGAGTTGTTGCAATTCTTCAAGGTGCCCGCCGGTCTGTTGCCGCAGGTGCGCGACTGCGCCGCCGATTACGGCGCGACGCTGGCAGAGCATTTCGGCGGAGCAATCCGCATCGGCGGCATCGCCGGCGACCAGCAGGCGGCGACCGTCGGTCAGGCCTGCTTCGAGCCGGGCATGATCAAGTCTACCTACGGCACCGGTTGCTTCCTGGTGCTCAATACCGGCGACCAGTTCACGCTGTCGAAAAACCGCCTGCTCTCCACCGTCGCCTACCGCCTCAACGGCAAGACGACTTATGCGCTGGAAGGCAGCATCTTCGTCGCCGGCGCGGCGGTGCAGTGGCTGCGCGACGCGGTGCATCTGATCCGCGCCGCCGGCGACACCGAAGCCATCGCCAAATCCATCAGCGGCACCCAGGGCGTGTACCTGGTGCCGGCGTTCACCGGCCTGGGGGCGCCGTATTGGGACCCGGAAGCGCGCGGCGCGATCTTTGGCCTGACCCGCGATTCCGGCATCGCCCACATCGTGCGCGCCGCATTGGAGTCGGTGTGTTACCAGACCCGCGATCTGCTGACGGCGATGGCCGAGGATGCGCTGCCGCCGACCGAGCTGCGCGTCGATGGCGGCATGGTGGTCAACGACTGGCTGACGCAGTTCCTCAGCGACATCCTCAAGATTCCGGTGGTGCGGCCGCAGACCGTGGAGACCACCGCGCTGGGCGCTGCGTTCCTGGCGGGATTGCAGGTTGGCGTCTACAAGTCGCTCGATGATATCGCCAAGCTCTGGCAAGCGGAGCGGCGGTTTGCGCCAGCGATGGCGGTCGCCGAGGCCGACCGCCATTACCAAGGCTGGCAACAGGCGATTGCGCGGGTCAAGACGCAGCCGGGATGACGCCCACAAAAAAGGGGCGGTACTCCGCCCCTTGCTGCATCGGATGCCGCTGAAGAACCGCTATTTGATTTTGACCACCGTGCCGCGCAGCGCCACGCCACCCATGATCGAGCCGGCGGCACATTGATATTCCGTGGTGCTATTGAAGTCCTGGTTCTTGTAGACGCTGTGCATGTCGATCACGGCGTTGCCGCCTTCGCGCACGGCGCGCGCCTGCATCGCAATCATCGCCGAGAGGAACGCGCGCTCGCAGGCGACCTCATCCGATTTGCCGAAGAAACTGGTTTTCTTGTTGGAGGTGAAAGTGCCGAATTTCTTCACGATGCCGGGATGCGATCCGCCGCTCCAGTAGAACTTGACGCTGCCGTCGAGCGCGTCCTTGCCATCGGCTGAATTCATCGCATCGGCGATCGAGTGCTGCTGGATATCCTCGCGCGCGTAGCTGGCCGTTGTCGCCAGCGTCAGGGCCACTGCTGCGGCCGCCAATAGGTAGTGCTTCTTCATAAGTGCTCCGTGTCGAATAAGTGTCGGTTAAAGTGGCATTGCTTCTAGGAAAAATCAATTCGCGATGCGCGACAGGCGCACGTTGATTTCCCTGACCAGCCGGTCGATCCACTTGTTGTAGTTGCCGTGGATGTAGCGCTCATCGCCTTTCTGCTTGAATTTCAGGCCCTCGCTGCCGACATATTTGATGACGACATCATTGGTGTCATACGTGACGGAAATCTCGGCGCTGAGGCCGCGGCGACTGTAGCGGCCATCGAAAGCGCTCGGTCCGGCTGTTGTCGGAGTCCAGCCGCGCCGGCTCAGCGACTCCCTGACGACCTGACGCACTTGTTCGAGCGAAACATGGGTCGGCACCGCGATCGGCGCGGGGTCGTCCAGAACCACCCGGCCGGAACAGGCGCTCAAAAAAACCAGCAGCAGTGGCAATAGCAGGATGCGCAGTGATTTCATGGTGGATTCCTGAGTGTGGCCGGGTTCAAGCCCAGCGCCTGAAAATCAGCGACGTGTTGATGCCGCCGAAGGCGAAGTTGTTGTTCATCACGTATTCGCAGTCGAGCCTGCGGCCGCCGTCGACAAGATAGTCCAGCTCGCCGCAGCGCGGGTCGATATCGTCGAGGTTGTGCGTCGGCGCGAACCAGCCACGGTTCATCATCTCGATCACCCACCAGCTCTCGACCGCGCCGCAGGCGCCGAGCGTGTGGCCGAGATAACTTTTCATCGAGCTGATCGGCATGCGCTTGCCGAACACGCGCGAAGTGGCCTGCGTTTCGGCGATGTCGCCCTGCTCGGTGGAGGTGCCGTGCGCGGAGACATAGCCGATCGCCTCGGGTGGCAGGCCGGCGTCCTGCAGCGCCAGCTCCAGCGCGATCTGCATGGTCGTGGTGTTGGGATGGGTGGCGTGGTCGCCGTCGGAGTTGCAGCCAAAGCCGACCACTTCGGCAAAGATGTGCGCACCGCGCGCCTGCGCGTGTTCGAGTTCTTCGAGGATCAGCGTACCGGCGCCTTCGCCGATGACCAGGCCATCGCGCGCCTTGTCGAACGGTCGCGGCGACGTTTTGGGCGCATCGTTGCGCAGGCTGGTGGCGAACATGGTGTCGAACACCGCGGCATCGGCGGCGTGCAGTTCCTCGCTGCCGCCGGCGACCATCAGTTGTTGTTTGCCGTATTTGATCGACTCGTAGGCATACCCCACGCCCTGGCTGCCGGAGGTGCAGGCGCTGGTGGTGGGAATGATGCGCCCCTTGAGACCGAAATAAAGACCGATGTTGACGCCGGCGGTGTGCGTCATGAAACGCAGGAAGGTGGTGGCGTTGAGCTGGCGCCCGGCGGTACCGGCCCACATCATGCCGCCGAATTCGGTGAAGGCATCGAAGCCGCCGCTGCACGAGCCGTGCGCGATGCCCATGCGGCCGTCCCGGATGATCGGATTGTTCAGCAACCCGGCCTGCGCCAGGGCCTGCTCGGTGGCCAGCACCGCCATCTGCGCGACGCGGCTCATGGTGCGCGTGTGTTTGCGCGTGTAGTGCGGCGGCAGCTTGAAGTCCTTCACCGGTGCGCCGAGACGCGTGTTGAGTTCCTTGTACTGCTCCCACTCCGACATGTACTCGATGCCGGTCATGCCCGCGCGCAGGTGCCGCTCAATCGTGGCCCAGTCGCTGCCGAGCGCGGTGATGCCGCTCATGCCGGTGACAACGACGCGCTTAGGCTGCATGACCCGCTCCTTGAGACGGGGCGGGAGCGGCGATGCCGCGACCACAGTTCGCTGTGACGACGACGCGTTTCGGCTGCATCAGCAAAGCCCCCCGTTGACTGCGATCACCTGGCGCGTGATATAGGCCGCCGAATCCGACATCAGAAAGCTCACCAGGCCCGCGACTTCTTCGGCCTTGCCGGCGCGGTTGGCGGGAATCATCTTCATGATTTCGGCGACCGGCAGATGTTCGGTCATGTCGGTTTCGATGAAACCCGGGGCGACGCAGTTGACGGTGATGCCGCGGCTCGCCAGTTCCACCGCCAGCGCTTTGCTGGCCCCGATGAGC
>JBOICJ010000305.1:0-2933 GCA_050740035.1 Stenotrophobium sp.
ATCCAGCGCATCCTCTCGCCGCTGGGCCGTCGCGTGGATGAGTCGACGCCGATGGTCGATGCGCGCCTGCCGGATGGCTCGCGCATCAACGCCATTATCCCGCCGATTGCGCTCGACGGCCCGTGCCTGTCGATCCGCAAATTCCGCAAGATGGCGTTGACGCCCGATGACTTGCAACGCTCCGGCACCGCCAGTGCCGCGGCGCTGGATTACCTCAGGCAGCGCGTCGAAGGCCGCACCAATCTGATCGTCATCGGTGGCACCGGCTCCGGCAAGACCACCTTGCTGAACCTGCTGTCGCAATGGATCCCGGCGGTGGAGCGCATCATCACCGTCGAGGATGCCGCCGAGTTGCGCCTGAATCACAGCCACGTCGTGCGGCTGGAAACGCGGCCGCCGAATCTCGAGGGCGAGCGCGCCGTCAGCGCGCGCGATCTGGTGCGCAACGCACTGCGCATGCGGCCCGACCGCATCATCGTCGGCGAAGTACGTGGCGACGAAGTGCTGGACATGCTGCAAGCGATGAACACCGGTCACGACGGCTCGATGACGACGATACACGCCAACAGCACGCGCGATGCGATCCATCGCCTGGAGCTGCTGGCCGGATTTGCCGGCTACAACGGCAGCGAGCTGACTTTCCGCGGGCAGGTCGCCAGCGCGATTCACCTGCTGGTGCATGTCGCGCGTTTGGCCGATGGCAAGCGCCGCCTGATGTCGATCAGCGAGCTGGATGGCCTGACCGGCCACGAACTGAACCTGCGCGAGGTTTTTCGCTACGACATCGATAGCGAAACACATCATGATCTGCGGAGCGCAGCATGATTGCCGCGCTCGCCGTGTTCTTGATCGCCTTGCTGCTGGCGGCTGGTGGCATCGTGCTGTTCCTGCGCGCCGGCGCTGAGCAGCGGCACCGCGATGAACAGTTGCGCAGTCGCCTGCAGGGTACGGAAGAGATCGTCGGCGCTTCGGGATTCGTGCCGCGCGAAGCACAGTTGAAGAATCCGGTCCTGCGCTGGGCCTGTCATCTGCTCTGGCGTTCCGGTTCCGAGGTCGAGCCGGCCACGGTTGGCAAGATACTCTGGGTGCTGCTGGCGATGGTGCCGCTGACCCTGATCATTCTCGGTTGGTTCGCCGGTCTGTTCGTGATCGGCGTGGTGGTGGCCACCGGCTTCGCACTGCTGACGCGGCAGGCGTCTGCGCGGCGCATGAAAATCATCGAGCAACTGCCGGCATTCCTCGAAAGCACGATGCGGGTGCTGGCGGCCGGCAATACTCTGGAAGAATCGATGGCCGCCGCCGCGCGCGAGAGTCCGGAGCCGCTCAAACCACTGTTCATGAGCGTCGGCCGCCAGGTGCGGCTGGGCGCGCCGATCGAGCACGTGCTGATGGAAGTCGGTGAGATTCATCAACTGCGCGACATCCGTGCGATGGCGCTGGCGGCGTCGGTCAACCGCAAGTTCGGCGGCAGCCTCAAGAACATCATCAAGAGCCTGATCCAGGCGATACGCGGACGCGAGATGTCGGCGCGCGAACTGCGGGCGCTGACGGCTGAAACCCGCTTCTCGGCCGTGGTGCTCGCGGTGGTGCCAATCGGCATCACGCTGTTCATCGCGATACAGAATCGCAGTTACTACGCCAACATGTGGGCGGATGTCGGTGGCCGCATCGCACTGATCGTGTCGGTGGTGATGCAGGTGCTGGGCATCCTTGTGCTCTGGCGCATGATGCGCTCCACTGAGGACACGACATGAGTCCCGATCTGTTTGCCGGCCTGATCGCCGCAGCCGTGGTGCTGTGCATGCTGGCGATTGGCGCGGTCGTCCTGCTGGCGGTGCGTGCGCGCCAGCAGGAGCATTTGCAGAAGCGGCTGGCGCCCGAGGCTGCCACGGCGAACGACAACCTCGATCTCGACAGCAATCGTCCGGTGTTGCAAAAACTGGCACGGCGCGGCAAGGCCATCGAAGGCTGGGTCGACGGTGACAACGAGAGTGCACAACTGCTGGTGCAGGCGGGCTGGCGCAGCAGCGAATCGCGGCTGATCTGGTACGTGTTCCAGGCGGCGCTGCCGCTGGTGCTGCTGGTGCTGGTCGTGTGCTTCTGGTTCTTTGGGCCGGCGAAGCTGCACCGGGTGATCGACCTGATTCTGGTGGCCTTTGCCGCAGCGGCACTGGCGTTCCTGCTGCCGCGCTGGATCTTGCGCGCAGCAGCGCAGCGTCGCCGCGATCGCATCAAGGCCGAAGTGCCGCTGTTCATTCACCTGCTGGTGATGCTGTTCGAGGCCGGCCTGTCGTTGCGGCAGGTGTTCACCAGCATGGTCAACGAAGGCCGCGGCGTGCTGCCGGAACTGGGCAAGGAATTCGAACTGGTACTGCGCCAGCTCGAAGCGGGCGCGGAAATTTCCGAGGTCCTGAAAAATCTCGAGGTCGCCATGAACGTCAGCGACCTCACCGGCGTCATCGGCGTGCTGCGGCAGGTGGATCGCTACGGCGGCGAGATCCGCGGACCGCTGCTGGAAATGCTCGGTGTGCTGGAAGAGCGGCGCAGCCTCGACATGCGCGAACGCGTGAACATCCTCTCCGGCCGCATGACAGTGGTGATGGTGCTGTTTTTCTTTCCGGCGCTGCTGATCTTCGTCGCCGGCCCCGCATTCGTCTCCATCATCCGCGCACTGGGCAACGTCAATGGCCATTAATAATTTTTCAGCGCCATTTGCCTGTACCCGCTGTGTCATCCTGGCGTGGAAATATTGTTGTAAAATATATTAAAATAATAAATATGTTTAATAAAATAAAACAGTCTTTTGATGCAAGCGCGGCACAGCGGGTGCTGTTCGCTGTGCTGCTGTCGCTGTTGTTGTCGGC
Source organism: Stenotrophobium sp. (assembly GCA_050740035.1). Taxonomy (GTDB): domain Bacteria; phylum Pseudomonadota; class Gammaproteobacteria; order Nevskiales; family Nevskiaceae; genus Stenotrophobium. The sequence goes on from JBOICJ010000305.1 coordinate 2,865, forward strand.
TTGCGCGCTGCCGACGCGCGTCGATGGCGGCGGCAGCCGCGCGGCCGAGGACAGCCCGCAGGTCCACAC
>JBOICJ010000306.1:0-2918 GCA_050740035.1 Stenotrophobium sp.
GGCAGGAACATGCGGCTCGGCCAGCCCGGTACTGTGTGAATAAAACAGCGTGGCTTTGGGAACCCGTTCCTGCAGCAACAAGGTGGTTGCCTGAAATGACGGCTCGGATTCGAAGCGTTTCTGCATGGGGCGATTAAGCAGCAGATACGCCAGCGACAGAAAGCTCATGCCCTGATGGTGCGCCATGAAGGACCGGACGATGGCTTTCGACTGACCGCGGGGCAGGCGCGCCGGGGTGTAATCCACGGCTTCATACAGTCCGTACCTGCCTTCCAGTTCTTCGGCCGCCAGGCGTTGCAGGTTGCGGCAGGCGCGTTCAGGCGCCACCATCAATGCCAGCGCCGCGGCGTAGGGCGCGATCACCAGATCGTCGGACAGTTTACGTTTGAGTCCCAGATTGGGTACACCAAATGCGCGGTATTGATAATTCAGGTGCGCGCTCAAAATGTTGTAGCCGGATTCCGAAATCCCCCAGGGCACCTCGCGCAGTTTGCCGTACTCGATCTGCCGGTCCACCGCGACGCGGTAGGTTTGATCCAGCAGGGTGTTTTCATACGTCGGCATCACCAGCAGCGGCATGAGATATTCGAACATGGAGCCGCTCCAGGAAACCAGGATCGGTGTGCCACCGGAAACCGTGAGCAGACGTCCCAGCGAGAACCAGTGTTCCTGCGGAAGTTTTCCCTGCGCGATCAACACGAAACTGCACAGCCTGACTTCCGATGCCAGCAAATCGTAGTAACTGGCATCGCGGCGGCGCTCCGTGATGTTGTAACCGATCGCCAGCAAGTGACGCGCCTCGTCATACAGAAAGTCATATTCCATGTCGGCGAGATGGCCGGCCTGCGCCGCCAGCGCATGAATATTCGCAAGCCGCTCCAGAGCGGGCTGATTTCCCTGCCGTGCCAATTCGCGCAACGTCGGGATCCGGCCGTCGCCACCGGATGCATCCGTTGATGCCGGACTCAGAAGCGTCAGCTCATCGCGTGCGTCCAGGCATTGGCGCGCCAGCACCTGGGCCCACCACTGGACCTGATCCTCGGGGCTGGTTTTTGCCGCCGAAGCCATTGTCTCGCTGGCGGTGGTCAGACGATCAAACTGCCGCCTGGCTGCCGCCAGGGTATTCGGGGAAGTATCCGAAGCGAGCTTCAATTCCTTCCGGAACACGTCGAATCCGGCGATGGAATCCGCTCCGGGGATATCCGCGAGAACGTTCAGGGTGATATTCAGTCCGTGAAAAACTTTCGGATTCAATATCGCGTCATCAGGCAGCGCCAGCAGACCCTGCCGCAAGGTCAGCAGATGGCCGGCTAGATTGCCGCTGTCCACGGTGGATATGTATAGAGGAGGAAGAGGTTCCAGGGTACGAGTGTCATACCAGTTGTAGAAATGACCCTTGTAGCGTTCCAGAGCCTGCATGCTTTCGAAGGTATTGGCGCTGCGCTCCAGGAGCTGTCCGCATGCTATATAGCCGAAATCATATGCGGCCAGGTTTGCCAGCAGCGCCAGACCAATGTTGGTGGGAGAGGTGCGGTGGGCGATAACCGGGGCAGGGTATTCCTGATAACTGTCGGGCGGCAGCCAATGATCTTCGGTTCCAACGAAATGCTCGAAGAATGACCAGATCTTGCGGGAGAGTTTTTCGAGGAAGAGGATCTGGTCCGCGCTCAAGGTTGGCTCGTCGCGCACGAGCGGCCGGCTGATCCACCAGGCGATTGCGGGCGAAATGAACCACAGACTCAATATCGGCCAGGCGGCAAACAAGGCCATCGGATTCGACACCGCCAGAAACACGAACCCGGCAATGGCGAGGGTGGGGCCGATCCACATCAAACGGCAGTATGAAACCAGATCGTTACGGGCATGACGCCTTGCGACGCTGGATGGATTCCACTCCAGTAGCCGCGTATGCGTGAACAGCATTCGGGCGACGCTGCGGAGCATGGCGTCGAGACTGAAGTAGGCCTCGAAGGGCAGGCAGGCGAGCATGAATACCACCTGCGCCAGGCGTCGGGCCGCGGTGCGATTCGTGGCGATCAGATGCGGCACCAGCAGCGCGTTGCCGGGCTTGCGGAAAATATCCAGCGCGGATGCCAGCAGGGCGGGAATAAAAATGATGCCGGCAACGACCAGTGTCCAGGACCAGGCGGTGGCCAACACCGTCCATCCCAGCGCCAACAACAGTGTCAGTGCCGCGGGCACCAGACTGCGCCGCAAGTTGTCCAATATCTTGAAACGGGAAAGCACCGAGATCGGGTTTCTTTGAATGTGTTTTTTAAAACCCGGGACCCAAGGCAAGAGCCAAGCAACAATCTGCCAGTCCCCGCGAATCCAGCGGTGCCGGCGACTCACATCGGCGCTGTAACCGGCCGGATAATCTTCATACAACAGTACGTCGCTCAACAAGCCAGCTCTGGAATAGGCACCTTCCAGCAGGTCGTGACTGAGGATCAGGTTTTCCGGCAGACGCTCACGCAGGGACTGTTCAAACGCATCCACGTCGTAGATGCCCTTGCCGACAAAAGAGCCCTCACCAAACAGGTCCTGATACACATCGGAGACAGCCCGTGTGTATGGATCAATGCCCGGCTCACCCGCAAACAGTTGTGCATAACGCGAACGATTGATGCTGGGCAGGCTGATGGCCACGCGGGGCTGAACCACGCCGTATCCGCGCAGGACACGCCGATGGCCGGAATCATAGAGCGGGCGGTTCAGCGGATGCGCCATCACGCCCACGAACTGGCGCGCAGAGTCGCGCGGCAACTGCGTATCGGCGTCGAGCGTGATGACATATTCGACGTTGCGCAGGGTTTCGATATCGCCCGTCACCGTGGAAAAACGTTCGATTGGACCGCCGCGCAGGACCGCATTCAATTCAGCGATTTTGCCGCGCTTGCGTTCATACCCCATCCACA
>JBOICJ010000307.1:0-11742 GCA_050740035.1 Stenotrophobium sp.
GTACTGGTCACCGGCTTCGACATCATCTTCTTCAGGGTCGCGCGCATGGTGATGATGGGCATGAAGCTCACCGGCGAAGTGCCGTTCCGCGAAGTCTATGTGCATGGCCTGATCCGCGATCCGGAAGGCCAGAAGATGAGCAAGTCCAAGGGCAATGTGCTCGATCCGCTCGATCTGGTCGACGGTATCGCGCTCGAATATCTGGTGAAGAAGCGCACCACCGGCCTGATGAAACCGGAAACCGCGCCGAAGATCGAAAAAGCCACGCGCAAGGACTATCCCGCGGGCATCGAGGCGGTGGGTGTCGACGCGCTGCGCTTTACGTTTGCGGCCTTGGCCTCGCCCGGCCGCGATATCCGCTTCGATTCCAGTCGCGCCGAAGGCTATCGCAATTTCTGCAACAAGATCTGGAACGCGTCGCGCTTTGCGCTGATGAATCTCGGTGCGCTAGACGAGAGCGGTGCCGTGCGCGTTCCCGAAGGCCTCAACGAGGACGATTACACGTTATCCATCGCCGATCGCTGGATCATTTCGCGCCTGCAAAAACTCGAAGCCGAAGCGGCTGGGCACTTTGTCGCGTATCGCTTCGATCTGCTGGCGCAGACGCTGTATCAGTTCATCTGGAACGAATACTGCGACTGGTATCTGGAATTGACCAAGCCGGTGCTGCAAGGCGCGAATCAATCGGCTGCCAGCATCAACGGCACGCGACGCACCCTGGTGCGCGTGATGGAGGCGTGGCTGCGCCTGCTGCACCCGCTGATGCCGTTTATCACTGAAGAAATCTGGCAGCGCGTTGCCCCGCTCGCAGGCAAGACCGGCGCAACCATCATGTTGCAACCCTACCCGGTCGCACAGCCAGAGAAGATCGACGAAAGCGCCGAAGCCGACATCGAATGGCTCAAGGTCTTCATCCTCGGCCTGCGCCAGATTCGCGGCGAGATGGATATTTCGCCGGGAAAGCCGCTGCCGCTGCTGCTGCAAAACGCCACGCCAGAGGACCAAGCGCGCGTCGAGCGCCTGCGCGACAGCATCAGCTTCCTCGCCCGCGTCGAATCGCTGCGCTTGCTCGCCGACGGCGAAACCGCACCCCAATCGGCCACCGCCCTGCTCGGCCAGATGAGTCTGCTGGTGCCGATGGCGGGCTTGATCGACAAGGACGCCGAACTGGCACGGCTCGAGCGCCAGATCGCCAAGCTGGAAAGCGATCTCGGCAAAACCGAAACGCGCGTCAACAACCCCAATTTCGGCAAGGCGCCGGAAGCGGTGCAGCAACAGGCGCGCGAGCAAGCAACGCGACAGCGCCAGGACCTCGACGCCCTGCGCGTGCAGCAGGAACGCATCCGCAGTTTGTAACCACGGCGCGCGAATGACTGGATTCCAGCCACCCGCTCTCCGGATTCGGCTGTTAAATGATGTTATATTTTAATTAATATAATTAAATATATTATATAAAATATAACATCATTTCATTCCCAAACTTCGAGAGCGGGTGGCGTATCCCGAAGTCTGGCAGTGACAAAAAAGCCCGCATGACGCGGGCTTTTTCATCAGCCGATCGATTCCACGGCTCAGGCCGCGCTGGAATCGCGGCTGCGCACGATGCGCAGAGCGGATTTACGGGCAGGCTCGGCGACGCGGACACTCGCGGCAAACTGCTGCAGACGTGCGGTGCAGTCGTCCAGCGTCTGGCTGATCTTGGTCTGGCAGCGGATCATTTCCATGCGCGGCCAGGTCGCGCGCTCGCCTTCCAGGATGAAGCGCTGGATCGATTCCATGCTCGGATTGCTGGTGACGTTGGCATAGCGCCAGATGCTGACGTCCGGGAAAATATTGATGTTGCCGCGGTAGTCCTGGTCGAGGATGTTGGAAGCGAGATCCAGCGGCTTGCGCAGGCTGCCGCCGAACGGCAGGTTGGCGCGCGCCAGATTGAGCACGCTCTTGGCCTGTTCACGGACGCTGGAGAAGGCAAAATCGCGCGCCGAATTGACGACGCCCTTGCTGCCCGGCTCATGCCTGGAGACGAACGGCAGCACATGCGGGTTGGTCTGGCTGACGATGAAGTGATTGACGTTGTGCAGACGGCGGATGCGCAGCGTCGGCAGGTCGGATTTCAGGGAGCCGTCGTTCCACTTCAGCAGCGGCATGTACGGCACGCGCTCGCCGGTTTCGTCCTGCGTCATCAGCATCACCGGCGGAAACAGCACCGGCACGGCGCAGGAGGCCAGCACGGCTTCCTGAACGTAGAGATACGGAAACGTCAGGTGATTGAGCAGGCGCGGCGGCTGGTTGACGCCGGCCGGCGACACTGTGATGTTGATGGTGCGGCCGGAGCGCTTGAAGGCTTCCTCGAACGTCAGGTCTTTCACGTTCTTCATGATCGCCCGGCGCAGCTGGGTCTGATCCATGATCGAGCGGCGCTGGATCATGTGCCGCAGTGAAAGTACGCGCCAGAAATTGTAATAGGCGTTTTTCGGGTCGAGCAGATCCTCCAGTTCGTCATGGCCGCGCGTGCCGACCGTCGCCGCCACCACCGAGCCGGCGCTGGAGCCGGTCATGACCGTCGGCAGGACTTGCTCGCGATACAGCGCCTTGACCACGCCGACGTGGAACAACCCCAGCGTCGCGCCGCCGGAGAGCATCAGCGAGGAGCGGCCGTAACTCTGCGCCAGCTCGGCAAAGAAGCGCTGCTTTTCGGCATAGGGGAACTCGGCGCGCTCGACCGTGCAGAGATCGTTCAGGGCGTCGCTGACCTCGTCGATGTAATCGTGAATCAGGCGCTTGGTGCCGACGCTTGCGACGCCATAAAGCTGCGGGTTGCCGACATTGCCAAGATTCCAGTGCAGGCCCTGGCGCAGGTGATGGATCAGCTTGGCGGTCTGCCCCTCGGCGCGGTACTGGCGAATCTGCCGCAGGCGGCTGCGGATCAGGCGCCAGTCGTAGTCGTCGGACGTTTCATCGTCCTTCCACTCATCCAGTCCACGGTGACGATCCAGTTCCTGCGCCGCGTCATGCCAACTCCGATAATCGGTGGCATGCTTCATCTGCGACAGACATTCACGCGTGGTACGGTCCATTCACCTGCTCCGCCATCAATCAGCCTTTATGTTGGCGTAAGCTTTGCCGCATCGCAATAAAAAATCTGCCTTACACCCCTGGGTTTTCTACCACTGGTCGTTAAGGCAACGCCTCAATCGACAGCGACCTGAACGTCTACTCATTTTTGCCATCGCCGCTTCCATGCCGACTGTCCCCACCACTCCACGCGGCGCCGTACCGGCACTGCTCGTCACCATCGGCCTGTGGGGTTACAGCTGGGTGGTGATGAAGCAGGCACTTGCTTACGCCGGGCCATTCGATTTTTCAGCGCTGCGCTATCTGCTGGGCGCAGGGGTGCTGTTCATCGGATTGCTGGCGCTACGACAACCTTTGCGAGCGCCGCCACTGCTCCCCACCGTGCTCATCGGTCTGGCGCAGACCACCGCATTCCAGGGCATGGAGCAATGGGCACTGGTGAATGGCGGCGCCGGCCGGGTGGCTTTGCTCGCTTACACCATGCCGTTCTGGGCAGTGCTACTGGCCTGGCCACTGCTGGCCGAGCGCCCGCAACCGCATCACTGGCTGGGATTGGCGCTGGCCGCCCTGGGGCTCGTGTGCATCCTGGAGCCTTGGCGCGGTCTCGGCGGCTGGCACAGCACTGCTCTGGCGATCGCCGGCGGCATGGCCTGGGCACTGGGCACCGTGCTGAGCAAGCGCATGTTCCAGCGCTGGCGGGTGGCTCCGCTCAGTCTCACGGCCTGGCAAATGTTATTTGGCGGCCTTGGATTGGCACTCCTTGCCTTGCTGATCCCGCAGCGCGCGATCGAGTGGAACGGCGCTTTCATCGCCGACCTGATTTATTGCGTGGTGTTCGCTTCCAGCATCGCCTGGGGGCTATGGCTGTTTGTCCTGCAGCGGCTGCCCACGACAGTGGCCAGTCTGTCCAGCCTGGGGGTGCCGGTGTTCAGCATCTTGCTGGCGTGGCCGATCCTGCACGAGCGGCCGACGCCGATGGAAGGCGTCGGTATCCTGTGCGTGCTGCTGGGGCTGGCGGCGACGAGCGGCATCGTGGCGCGCCGGTATCGCTGAGCTGCGGCGTGCCAACCCATCAACGGACTCGATCGCGACAGCCTCTGGAAGGCTTTTTCAGCCTTACCGTAAACTGGCCCGACTCATCCAAAAATCCATGCTCATGAATCCCGCCATCAAAGACGCCCTCGCGGGCCTGAACCAGATCATCCTCGGCAAGGAGGGACAGATGAAGCTGGCGCTCGCCTGCCTGCTCGCGCGCGGACACCTGCTGATCGAGGACATCCCCGGCGTCGGCAAAACCACGCTGGCGCTGGCGCTGGCGCGCGTGCTGGGGCTGAAGTTCCAGCGCGTGCAATTCACCAGCGACCTGTTGCCCGCGGACATTCTCGGCGTCTCGATTTTTGAACAGGCCAGCGCCAGTTTCCGTTTTCATCCCGGCCCGATCTTTGCGCAGCTGGTGCTGGCCGACGAAGTCAATCGCGCCAGCCCGAAAACGCAGTCGGCGCTGCTCGAAGCGATGGAGGAGCGGCAGGTCACCGCCGAAGGCCAGACCCGCGCGCTACCGGAACCGTTCTTCGTCATCGCCACGCAAAACCCCATGCACCAGATCGGCACGTTCCCGTTGCCGGAATCGCAACTGGATCGTTTCCTGATGCGCATCTCGCTGGGCTATCCGGCTGCGAGCGCCGAACGCGCGCTGCTGGTGGAGCGCGAGCGCCGCGACCTGCTGCCGACGATAGAGCCGGCGCTGACGCCGGTGCAGTTGCTCGACCTGCAAAAACAGGCCCAGGCGATACGCACCACGCCGGCGCTGCTGGACTATCTGCTGGCACTGGTGGCCTACACCCGTGAGCATCCCGGCCTGCGCCAGGGCCTGTCGCCACGCGCCGGGCTGTCGCTGCGGCGCGCGGCACAAGCCTGGGCGCTGGTCGAAGGCCGCAGCGGCGTGATTCCCGAAGACCTCCAGGCCGTGTTCGCCGCCGTCGTCGGGCATCGCCTGATCGCGGCCAGCGAGCGCGAAGCCGGCGCGCCGACCGCGGAGGAAATCCTCGGCGCGGTTGCGGTTCCGTAAGCCGCACCGCCTGTGCAACGCACACGCAAAGCCTGACCGAACATGCGTTTCTGGCTGATTTTCAAAATCCTGCTGCACCCGCTGCGTTATGCGCAGGAACGCATCGACCGCTGGGTGCTGGCGCGCGTCAAACGTCAGCCGGGGCCGATCGAGATCGGCCGCCGTCGCGTCTATATCGTGCCGACGCGCTTCGGCTACGGTTTCGCCGTGATGTTGCTGGTCATGTTGCTGGGCGCGATGAACTACAGCAACAGCATGGCCTTCGCCCTGTGTTTCCTGCTCGCGGGACTCGGGCTGGTGTGCATGCACCACACGCACGGCAATCTGGTGAATCTGGTGCTGCACACCGGCCGCAGTGCGCCGGTGTTCGCCGGTGAAATCGCGCATTTTGAAATCCGCGTGGAAAATCCCGCACGACAGGACCGCTACGCCATCGCGCTGTCATGGCCCAAGCACGATGACGACGCGGTGATCGCCGACGTTCCCGCGCAGACGCCCAGCCCGATGCATCTGACCCTGCCCGCGTCGAAGCGCGGCTGGCTGCCTTGCGGCATTTTCAGCGTGGCGACGGAATTTCCCCTGGGCCTGTTTCATGCCTGGACCTGGGCCGAACTGGAGATGGCCTGCCTGGTGTATCCCAAACCGGCGCCGCCGGGACTGACGCCACCCGCCACCGCCGGCAGCGGCGGACACACCGAAGGCGGACGCCACGGACAGGACGAATTTGCCGGACTGCGCAGCTACCAGCACGGCGACACCGCCCGCAGCATCCACTGGAAAAGCCTGCCCAAGCTACCGTCGCCGATGGTCAAGCAGTTCTACGAAACCACAGAACAGGCCCTGTGGCTGGACTGGATCGTGCTGAACGGCCTCGAGGTCGAAGCGCGATTGTCGCAACTCACGCGCTGGGTGCTGGATGCCGAAGACGCGCAGCATGCCTATGGCCTGCGGCTGCCCAGCACCGTCATCGCACCCGGCAAGGGCGAAGCACACCGGCATCAATGTCTCAAGGCGCTGGCGCTATTCCAACTGTCATGAACGATTATCTAAGTCGCGACAGTCTGCTGCGCTTGATCGCCGTGCTGGCACTGGTGATCGCACCTCACGCCGGGCATCTGCCGGCCTGGGAAATATTGCTGATCGTCACCGCGATGGCGTGGCGCGCCCTGATCGCATTGCGCCAGTGGCGTTTACCGTCGCTGCTGCCGCGCACAGCTTTGACGCTCGCCGGATTCGGCGGCGTCTATGCCAGCTATCACAGCATCTCCGGCCAGAGCGCCGGCACCGCGCTGCTGTGCGCGATGACCGCGCTCAAGCTGCTGGAAATGCGCGCGCGCCGCGACGTCATGATCGTGGTGCTGCTGATGTATTTCATCCTGGTCACGCACTTTCTGTTCTCGCAGGATCTGTGGACCATCGCCTACCTGCTGGTCTGCGCCGTCGCCATCACTGCGCTGCTGATGGACTGCAATCATCCGGGCAACGCGGTGCCGGTGCGCCCGCTGCTACGCCGCGCAACGATCATGGTCGCGCAATCGCTGCCGCTGATGCTGGCCATGTTCATCCTGTTCCCGCGCATTCCGGGACCGCTGTGGGGACTACCCTCGGACACCGGCGCGCACCGCAGCGGGCTTTCCGACAGCATGATGCCGGGCGATATCGAGAAGTTGATCCTGTCGGACGCCGTCGCCTTCCGCGTCCACTTCGACGGACCGGCGCCGCCGCAGGATCAACGCTACTGGCGTGGCCCGGTGTTCGACCGCTTCGACGGCCGCAAATGGAGCCCGCGCATCGCGCCGCAGCAACTGCCGCCGGAAGCGGTCGAGCTGACCGGCGCGGCGGTCGACTACGATCTGACGCTGGAACCGACGCAGCAGCGCTGGATTTTCGCGCTGGACCTGCCCGCACCGACCGGATTGCCCGCCGCGACTTCGCTGCACGGCGCCGGCCAACTGCTGGCCGACAAGCCGGTGGGCGAGCGCGTGCTCTATCGCCTGCGCTCGTATCCGCATTACCGGCTGCAACCGGCGCTCAGTCCGTTCCAGCGGCGCATGATGCTGCAACTGCCGGCAAACGCTGACCCGCGCAGCCGCGCGCTCGCCGCGCAGTGGCGCGCACAACAGACGGACGACGCGCAGATCGTGCAACAGGCCTTGCGGATGTTTCGCAGCGAACCGTTCTATTACACGCTGCACCCGCCGAAGCTTGGTGCCGACAGCGTCGATGAATTCCTGTTCGACACCCGACGTGGTTTCTGCGAACACTACGCCAGCAGCTTCACCTTCCTGATGCGCGCCGCCGGCATCCCCGCGCGCGTGGTCACCGGTTACCAGGGCGGCGAGAAAAACGCCTATGGCGACTACTACGTCATTCACCAATACGACGCCCACGCCTGGAGCGAAGTCTGGCTCGACGGTCGCGGCTGGGTGCGGGTCGATCCCACCGCCGCGGTCGCGCCCAACCGCGTCGAAGAAGGACTGGCCTCGGCCCTGACCGCTGCCGACGGTCTGCCCTCGTTTCTTCAGCGGCAGTCGCAGATCTGGCTAAACCTCAGCGCCCGCTGGGACTGGCTCAACAACCGCTGGAATCGCTGGGTGCTGGCGTATGGCCCCGAACTGCAAGCCGATTTCCTCAGCCATTTCGGCATCACCGACTGGAGCCAGATGATCCTGGTACTGACGGTCGCCATCACGCTGCTGCTATCTGCGGTCGGACTGTCGCTGCTGCGCCAGTTTGCGCCCGTGCAGCGCCGCGACGATGTGCTACGCCAGTGGCAACGCGCCATCAAACCCCTGCGAAAACTCGGCTTACAACAAGCACCGCACGAAGGTCCGCAGGATTTCGCTGCCCGTGTGATTGCCAGACAACCGTTACTGGAGTCGTCCATGCAGCGGGTGCTGGATGCTTATCTGCGGTTGCGTTACTTCGACACAACGGAGAGTACGGCGCAGCAAAGCTTGCGCATGGCAGTGGATGAATTCATACGAAAAATTTCATCGTAATGAGTAAGTCAGCTCACGATGAAATGAAAATATTTGGCCTGATCCCTTACCCCTGGTTGGAGGTTGACGAACTGTGATAGTTTCAAGATGGGGACTGCGGTGTAGTTCTAATCAAGAGAGCAGCAGCCGCGTTAAGGGGAAATATGAATCTTGAAGCTCGGAATATTCCGACAATACTCAGCGTTGTCTGGCGCTCTGTGGTGCTGGCGCTCATTTCTTTGATACTCAACGCCTGCGGCGGTGGAGGTACGCCAACCTCCATATCACTGAGCACAAACTCTCTATCCTTCACGGTCGCCCCTCAGAGCAACATCTCGCCGTCGCAAATTCTGACTGTGCATTACAGTGGTTCCGGCGTGGTAGTGGGTTATGCGCCGGGCATTACGCCGCTCCCGGAGTTGAGCATTACGCCTATTGATACGAGTACTCCGGGCGTTGCCACCTTTCAATTAACGATGACCGCCATAGACCAGGCTCCAGGTAGCTATAGCACCAAAGTGCGATTCGTCACCGGCACTGTACCTGCTGGCGGCACCATTGCTGATGCCACCAATGTGGTTTATGCCGATCTGCAGGTGAATGAGACGGCACTCGACCTACACAGCACACCTAATGAGTTGAATCTTACGTACACCGATGGCGGCCCCAAATTCCAGACCGGCACCATCACGCTCGCTATCGGCAGCGGCGAACAGTGGACGGCGAGCGCTGACGCGCCTTGGTTGACAGTAACACCTTCCGGCAACGGCCCTGGAACCATCAGCTACAGTATTGATACCAGCGGCCTAACGGAGGGCAATCATCCTGCCAGTGTTTTGATAACCGACGGCAGTGGAAACACCGCGGCGATACCGGTCGATGTGGGGATCAATGTGCCGTTGCTTGTCACCAATCCTGCAACACCAACCATAGCCGTCGGCAGCAACATGTCACCCGCAGCGCTGACCTTGCCTGTGACTATCACCGACACCTTAGGGGGCAGCAATCCCGCCAAAATTTTGTCTTGGAGTCTGCAGTCGGTCGGCGCGGATTTCTTGAGCGTGACCCCAACCTCAGGAACGAGCACCCCGAATACTCAGATTCAGCTATCCATAAATCCTCAACCGTTGGCACGCTTGGCTAACGGCAACTATGCAACTAATTTCATACTGAGTTACACGACTGAAGAAGGGATTCAGCGCGATCTGATCGTATCTGTAGTCATGCAACTGAATTCACCGCTGGCCAGCATCTCGTTGACGCCCGCAACTCCTACAACCATCTCCGGCTACGGATTGTCAGTGCCGTTCACCGCGACTGGCACTAACGTGGACGGTTATCCACAGGATTTGACCGCTCAGGTGAATTGGACGTCCTCCAATCCTACGATTGCCACTATTGGCACACCCACCGCTTCCGTTGCGCAGCCAGTAGCGCCCGGCACGACCACCATCACTGCGAGCCTGCCTGGCTCCACGATCACCGGCTCTACCTCACTTACCGTACAGTCCGCCGTCGGCTATGCCTATACGTTGACCAGCCAAAGTGTTGCGCAATACGTCTATGGGGCCAACGGCGTTCTCGTTCCCATGGCCACACCCTCTGTAGCCACCGGGACCAATCCAAGGGCGATGGTTGTCTCCCCCAATAGACAATTCCTGTATGTCACCAACACAGGAGACAACACCATTTCCCAATTCAGCATCGGCACCAATGGTGCGCTGACGCCCCTAGCGAGCCCCGCGGTGAGTACGGGTAGCTACATACCAACCCGCATTACCGAGGACGCTTCTGGAAAATATGTTTATCCGCTAATGCAATTTACCAGCACCCAAAACATCGCCATGCAATATTCAGTCGGCATCGATGGCTCGCTGACGCCCCTGTCTACGCCCTCTGTAAACACCGGAGCCATTCCGTTTTCGATTGTCGCGGACACAACTGGTCCCTATGCTTATGTATCTAATCTGCAGGACAACACACTTTCTCAATACAGCATAGGCAACGGCGGTAATCTGACGCCTCTTAGCCCATCCACAGTAGCAACCGGCCCCGATCCTTTCAATTTGGTGAGCGCCCCTAGTGGCCAGAATATCTACGCACTCGTTTATCCTGTCTCCACCGATAATGAGAGCCCACCACCAATAGGTTCTGTGCAGCAATTCAGTATTGGGACCAATGGCGTATTAACGCTTCACTCGACCGCCACTGCCGGTGTCGCACCAAGCGGCATGACACTGCTCTCTTCTGGTCAATACGCTTATGTGTTGAACGATGGAATACCCGGGCCCGATTACAGTAGTAATGCCAGTATTTACCTTTACAGCGTTGGCGCTGATGGCAGCCTAGCCCCGCTATCCGGCGAGACAAGTATTCCTCTGAGTGGAGCTATCGATGGCGTGATTGCCTCCGACCCCCAGGGTAAGTACGTCTATGTCGACAATAATTTTCTCATCAGCCAATTCTCCGTAAACGCTGACGGCTCCCTGACCCTGCTTAACAACAACACCACCGGCGGGGTAAGTTCGCTCGCGTTTATTCCGATAAATTGAACAGCGCCTAAGTCACGTGCCGCAAGTGCGATTGCCAACAGCAAGCGCTGAAGTAAACCCCTCTAATGAGATAGGTTCGCCTCTGGTTCCGGACGCGTCACCCGCTCTCAGCCTGGGCGATCAAAGTATGTTTATTTATATTGTTTTTTTATTATGAACGATATATTAAAACGATCTTGCTGCGTTTATCTCTACAGCGGGTGAGCACTCAATACCAGTTTCAAGCCGCCTTCGGCTCATCGACCCGCGACAACAGGTAAATACCGAGGGCGAACATCGGCATCAGCGCCACGATCGACAGGCGCTGATTATCGAAGATCACCGCGACGCTGCCCATGACCAGCGGGCCCAGCACCGCCGCGAACTTGCCGAGCATGTTGTAGAAGCCGAAATATTCGCCGGACTGTTGCGCCGGAATCAGGCGGCTGAAATAGGAACGCGACAACGACTGCACGCCGCCTTGCACCAGCGCCACGACCGCCGCCATCAGGAAGAACTGGCGCTCGGTCTGCAAGGTGTAAGCCCAGACCGCCAGTCCCATGAACACCGTCAGACCCAGGTAGATCGCACGCTTGGTGCCGATGCGGCCCGCCAGCCGCCCGAACGCGATGGCGGCCGGAAAACTGACGAACTGCACCATCACCAGCGCGGTGATCAGCGCGCTGGTGGAGAAGCCGAGCTTGGCGCCGAAATCCACCGCCATTTGCTGCAGCGTGCCCAGAGCGTCGATATAGAGCCAGTAGGCAAACAGAAAATTACGCACGGGACGATTCGCCATCACCCGCTTCATCGTCTGCCAGAGTTCGCGCCAGCCGGCGCTCTCGGCAATCGCCGCCGGTTCCTGCACATAGCGGAACTGCGGCAGCGCGAACAGCGCCCACCACACCGCGACGGTGAGGAAGGAAAGCCGCGTAGCAATGGTCGCGTCCGCCAGCCCGAACCATGCCGGGTGCAGCACCATCAGCACATTCACCACGAACAGCAGACCGCCGCCGAGATAGCCCAGTGCGTAGCCGAAGGCCGAGACGCGGTCGGTTTCCTGCGGTTCGGCCACCTGCACCAGCAG
>JBOICJ010000308.1:0-2841 GCA_050740035.1 Stenotrophobium sp.
CACCTGGGTGGCGCTGGCGATTCCCGCCTACATCGTGCCGCAGGGACTCATGACACTGTTCGCCGGGCCGCTTTCAGATCGTTTCGGCCGGCGTGAAGTGATCTATGCCTCGTTGCTTTTGTTCACGATCATCACAGCAGCTACGGCGACCGCCCAGCGTGTGGAGGTATTCATTGCCTGGCGTATTGCCGCCGGCGTGGTCGCAGCCGGTGTCGTGCCAATTTGTCTTACCCTGATCGGCGATGTCATCCCGTTTGAACGTCGCGGCCGCGCCGTGGGTTGGATGTTTGGTTCGATTGCCGGCGGCACGGCAACCGGTGCCGCCGTGGGCGCGTTGCTCGTGCCCCTGATCGGCTGGCACGGTTTGTTTCTGATCGTGGCGGCACTCTCCGCCGCGGTTATTCTCTTCGCTTTGCTTACTGGCGCCTTTCCGCGCCTCGCCCTGCCGGCGGTGCCGTCGCCGTGGCGCATCGTGGCTCGCGGCTACACGACTTTGCTCTCGCACGCGCGCGCCCGACGCACTTACGGTTACGTGCTGCTCAACGCCGTTTTGCAGTCCGGTGTTTTTACCTGGCTGGGTGTGTACCTGCATCAACGCTTCGGTCTCGGTGAGACGGGCATCGGTCTCGCGCTGCTCGGCTACGGTATCCCCGGCCTGCTGTTCGGCCCGGTGATTGGCTGGCTCGCCGATCGCTACGGCCGCGCCTGGATCATTCCAGGCGGCGTGGCGCTGACCGGTGTATGCGCACTGCTGCTCGCCTTGCCGTTGGAGCTGGTCGCGGCGCAGGTCGCCATCATCCTGCTCTCGCTCGGTTTCGATCTGACCCACCCACAGCTTGCCGCCATCTCCACCAATCTGCGCGGTCCGCGCGGGCAAGCCGTGGCTCTGATGGCCTTTTCGCTGTTCGTCGGCTTCGGTCTAGGCAGCCTGCTGTTTCAGGCCGCGCTGCCACTGGGATTCCCCGGCGCGTTTAGTCTGTTCGGCGTCGTCGCACTGGTCGCAGCGGGTATCGCGCTGGTACTGTTCCGCGAAGAGCGCCCGACGCACGTCGTGCTGCACGCACGGCCCGAGGCGCGCCCCTGATGTCTGCTACCCAGGTACAACGTCAGGTTCCCTTGTTTTTGTTCACGGGGCAACACCCGGAAATGATTGCAAACAGAACAGGCGAATCTATCGGACGCCGTTTTTCGACACGATCGCAACGAGCTGCCGCAGCCTGCGCGGCGCATAATAGTCGTATTGGAATGTAATAGAAGGAGCACACGATGAACTCAAATCCAGTAACTAACCATCAGCATTCAGCGCAGAGCGTGTCGCCGGCAGCGACCACACAGGTCGCACGAATGCGCGCCGCAATTGATCAAGCCGTGGCGGTTGGACCCGGTTTTCTGCGCGGCGACGTCAATGCAGACCGCATGGCGAACACCATGGTGCATGCAGTGCGTAACTACGCGGAACAGGAACGTGCCGCGGGTAGCGACGGTGCTGCGCACAGCGCCGATGCACAAGCCTTGCAAAACGTACTCGCCGAGCTCATGACCTGCGGTTCGGGATACCTTGCCGGCCGCTGTGACGCCGCCTGTGTCGCCCGCACCATGACACAAATGGTCCACGAGTTCGCCGCACATTGACGAACTGTTAGAAACCGCACGGTTTATTTGACGCGCTCTGCTCGCGGAACCCTTTCAGGGATCTCGTCCCGCCGCGAATGGATACAGTAGATGGACTTTAATCTCGACTCATATCTTCGGCGCATTGGCCTCGATACCGCACCATCGGCTGATGCGGCAGGGCTGGCGAAGCTGGTCGAAGCGCAGGCACGCGCGATCGCGTTCGAAAATTTCGACGTGTGGCTTGGCCGCCCGCTGTCAGTCGAACCGGAGGCGATAGTTGCCAAGCTGGTGGGCCATCGGCGCGGCGGCTATTGTTTCGAACTCAACGGTCTGCTCGGCATGGCGCTGGATACGCTCGGTTTTAACGCTTGCCCTTTGCTGGCGCGTGTACTCAACCATCACAAGCCCGGAGAGCCGCCGCGAGCGCGTACCCATCAAGTGATGTTGGTGACACTCGACGATGCCCGCTGGATTGCCGATGCTGGTTTCGGCGGCGGACTGCCGTGCCGGCCACTGCCATTGATGACGGATACCGAGCACGGGCAACTTGGTGAACGGCTGCGCTATCGCCAGGACCCTGCGCTCGGCTGGGTATTGCAGTTGGCTGACAGTTCAGGCTGGCGCGACCTTTACGGGTTCTCTCTTGAACGCGCATACCCGGCTGACATCGTGTGCGCCAACCACTACACGGCCACTTTTCCGTGCAGCTCGTTCGTCACGAGCGTCTTCGCGTCGCGCCCGGATGGTGAGGGCCGTATGGTCTTGCGTGGACGCGAGGTCATTCTGCATCGGGGCGGCCAAACCCGCACTGAGCGGGCGCCCGAGGGGCCCGCGCGCATCGGCTGGCTGCGTACGCGTTTTGGCATCGAACTCGATATAGCGCCCGATGAACTGCCGCCTTTTTGAGGCGCGGCACCATCCATAGACTTCTACCTGCTGCCTGCACCGGTGCCGTGGCCGTGGCGCATCGTGACACGTGGCTACGTGACGCTGCTCTCACACGCGCGCTCGGCGCACGCAGTACCACAAGCCAAGCCCAATTGATCGCCACTCTTATCTGCCTCAGCACAATCACTCAGACGAACACCGCAGGCGAGACACCAAAGCGTTTGGCAAGCTGCTTGATCTGTCGTGTATTCAGTTCACGCTTGCCGGTCAAAGCCTCGGAAACCACGCCTTGGCTTCCAATCTCCGCCAGATCGGCCTGTCGCAAGCCGTGTTCCTGCA
>JBOICJ010000309.1:0-14698 GCA_050740035.1 Stenotrophobium sp.
CTCTCGACCCGCGCGGAAATAATCAAGCTGGCCCGGTTGCTGAAGCTCGACGAGAAGAAGCTCGGTTTCATGGACCGCTACGAGGTGACGCAAATCCGCGCGCTGCGTGAGCAGATGTCGGCGCAGCTGTTCGATGCCAGCAAGGCGACGCTGTCGCGGGTGGCCTTGGCCAGCAAGCTGATCCCGGTGCCGCTGGTGGCGATGATCGGTGAGAAGGTCTACGGCCCGCTGCTGTGCGCGCGCGTCACCGGTCTGCTGCCGCCGGCGCGCGCGGTGGAGATTTCCGAGCGCCTGTCGGTGCCGTTTCTCGCCGACCTGTCGATGGAACTGGACCCGCGCAGCGCGAAAGAGGTGATTGCGCTGATGCCGGTGCCACGCGTCGTCGCGATTGCCCGGGAGCTGCTCAAGCGCGGCGACTTCATCACCATGGCGCGCTTCGTCGACTATCTCAAGGACCAGACCATCAAGGATGTGATGTCGGCGATCAGCGACGACGGCGCGCTATTGCAGATCGCGTTCTTCATCGAGTCGCATGCGCGGCTGGAGGCGATCATGGAGATGGTGCCGCAGGAGCGGCTGCGCAGCATCATCCGTTATGCCGCAGGCAATGATCGGGGGCTGTGGCCGGAGGCGCTGGCGATGATGCTGAACGTCGGCGAGGCCATGCGCCGCAGGATGGGCGACCTCACCGCCGAGCTGGACGAAACCACGCTGACCTCGGTGATCGCGACGATCCAGCGCGAGAGCCTGTGGGCGGCGTGGGTCACGGCGATCTCGGCGATGACGCCGGCGGCGCAGCGCAAACTGCTGGGCATGGCGGCGATGAACACGCCGGCGGTATTCGCGGGATTCGCCGGCGCTGCGCGCGACCATGGCCTGCGCAAGCTGCTGCTGCCGTTGCTCAGCTTCATGGGCGAGGCGCCGCGCAGGCAGATCGAGGAATTGATCGGGCGCGTCAAAAATACCGTCAAGAATCTGGGGTGAGGCCGCGCGCTTCGCGAGCACTGCTCGCGGCGCGGCCGAACGCCCGGCCATGGGACGGCCGGGCAGGGCTTTCAGATGGCGGTGCGGTCGCGCCATGGATGGCAATGCTGAGATTCAAGGTTGCGAGTACTGCTCGCGGCCATGATTGGCCGGGCCGGACTCAGCGGCCGTTGATCGGCTGCGCCAGGATCCACAATCCGGCGGCGGTGAACGCCACCATCAACAGCAGCATCGGGCTCTGGCTGAGCAGCGCCTGGCGCCGCGTCGGCCACAGGCGCAGGGCTTCGACGTGCGCCATGTAGACGCTGACGATGTGACCGAACAGGATCAGCCCGACCTGCGTGTGCCAGACCAGACCCATCGGCGGCAGGAATGGCGCGCGGAATAATCCCGCCGTGCCGAACAGGTTCCAGCCCCAGCCGAAAGGATCGGACAGCAGGCTGACGATCTTCACGCCCTGGGTCAGGATCAGGGTGTAGTAGTGCGTGATGTTGTAGACCAGTGCGATCGGCAGCAACGTGAAGGCGAAGGCCAGCGCCAGCTCGTGCAGCGAGCGCCGGCTGCGCGTGAGCCACTTCGCCAGCGCGATGCACAGCAGGTAAAACGCCAGATACAGGAGCGGCGACAGCAGCAGGCAGAAGGTGGAAAAGGCGGTGTAGATCGGCATCACCCTGGGGAACACCATGATCGGTGCCTGTCCCGCCCAGGCCTGTAGCAGGCCGGTTGGGTCCAGCCAGAATAATTTGAACCAGAACCGCGTCGCATGCAGGCCGTCGAAAGCGGTGGACGAGAGCATGAACAGCGCAAATATCAGCAGGCTGAAGTGCTCGGCACGCTCCTCGACCAGGCCCGCAAACGGCATGCGCCAGCGCAGCCGGGAAGGCTGTCCGCCCTGTGCCGGGCGATAGTCGAATGGTGCCATCCTGGCCGTCAGGCGCAGGAACACGCCGAGGAATTCGCAGTAGCGAAACCAGTCTTGTGTGCCGAAAGCGCGGACGCCGAGCAGGTTGATGAGAGTGTAGAGCGTCAGCATCGTCGCCAGCGTGTCCGGCCGGTTGAACACGAACAGCTCGATCCAGATGAAGCCCATGTAGAGCGCCAGCGCCGGCCAGTAGGCCAGTGCCGCCGGATAGCGCCAGTGGCCCTGCGCGAACGATGGCCAGATGCGTGCGATGCCGCCGGCGATGACGCGCCAGGGATTGATCGCCGCGAACAGGTCGCCGATCAGCGCCGTGAGGTAGGCGTAGCCCAGCACGAACACGACCCAGAAGAAGGTCATGTTGAAATTGCGATACGGATCGCTGTTGCCGAAATACCCGGTGAGGATGCACAGCAGCAACAGCAGCACACTGAGGCATTTCAGCACGGGCAGCAGGCGCAGGCGGTGCAGTGCGCGCAGCCAGCCGGCCTGCGACAACTCGCCGCCGCGCGCCGGACCCGCTTCGGCCTTGAGGAAATAACCGGCAATCAGGAACGACAGCAGCAGCGCCGCCGCCGCGCCGTAGACGTACATCCACAGCGGCACCGGCAGGTTGTAGAGGCGGCCGAAGGAGTGGGCCTCGGCGCGGGGAGTGGCGACCGCCGCTGCGAGAGCGGCGGCCGCGATGGTGGATAACCGCCTCACGTCAGCGGTTATCGACTTTCTCCCACATCTCGATATAGGCCTCGGCTGAGTTGAAGAAGGCGTTGATGGCGTCCTCACCGCCTTCCTCGCGGATTTCCTCGACCAGGTCGGCAACCATGCCGTAGTGCGCCGTGCCGTCGACATCGGCATTCCAGGATTTGCCGCTCTCGGGGATGGTGAGCATATCCACGGTGACCGGCTTGATGCCGGCGGCGGCGAACTGCGGCCCCCAGCCCGGCCCCTGGAACAGCGTGAACGGATATTGGATCTGCGGATGGCCGGCGCCGCGCGGGCCGGGCTGGCCGCCGAAACCGTTGCCGTCGAAGCCGTAGCCCATGGCGATCGGCCGGTCGGCCGGCCAGATTTTCTTCAGCGATTTGTACGCATCCATCCAGCCCACGCCGTTCGGGTCATAAGGGAAGATGATGCCGCCGAGGTCGAGGATGTCCTTGGCCATCTGCAGGCTGAGGCCGCCGTGGCCGCCGTGCATGGAAATCAGCGGGTAGGGCGGGGTCTGCTGCTTGGCGAGGTCGATCATGTTCTGTTTTTCGGACAGCTCGGCATGATCGGTGTCGAGGATGAAGTGGTACTTCATCGCTTCCTGCAGCGCGTAGTGGCCGAGCTCGGTCATGCCGCGGGCATTGCACTGGCGTCCCGGCGGATACACCGGCAAGGTGCCGCCGGTCGCCGAGAACAGCAGTTGCGTGACCGGGTCGGAGCCGGTGCCCGGCAGCGCCGTGGTCATCACCGCGCCGGCGTTGTAATTGCCGGGGGCGTCGTAGTACGGCACGGCAGGGCAGTCGTAGGTTTTCCAGAAGCCCTGGGTGCCCCAGAAGCCGATCAGGTTGAGCGACAGGGTGTTGAAAATGCCGGTGCCGCCGAGCGCGCTGTTGACGTCGTGGTACAGGTAAATCTGCCGCACGCCCATCGCGTAGACCTTCTGCATGCCGGCGTCGATGTCGGCCTTGGTGCAGCCATCGGTTTCGCTGCCGCCCGGGAGGAAATGCACGTCGCAGTCGAACAGGTTGGAAAACTCCAGGCCCAGTACCACGGCCATCTTGCCGTCGTTGATGACTTTGCGCGCTTCGGACGGCGTGGTGACGATGCGGAACCAGCCCTTGCCCGGTCCGCCTTCCTGCGCGTCGATGTAGTCCTGCATTTCGTAGGAGTACTGGATCTGCTTGATGCCCAGGCTCATGTCGTTGCAGTCGGCGCCAGGCTGGCCGAGGCCGGCGGTGACGCCGACGCTGCACAGCGCCTGGATGTTGGTGCCCAGATCGACCAGCAGGCGCAGGCCGGAGAGATAGGCGCGTTCGACCCAGCGGTAATACATCGCCTGGTGGGTGATGTTGGGAATCTTCGGCCAGCCGGCGAAAGTCGGCCAGCCCTTGGTCTCGTGCGGTGCGGGTGCGCCGCCTTCGACGATGAACTGCGCATCCTTGATGCCAAGAGGCCCGTGGAAGGCTTCGCAGTCCTTGAGCGCTTCGGTGACGCCGAAGCGGTTGAACATCTGGCCGTAGAGCACGCCACCGGCCGAAGGCCCGAGATGCTGGCTGCCGTCCGACAGCTCGCTGGACATCGCCATGTGCGTGTGGCCGTCGGCAAAACCGATCACCGGCTTGTCCACGCCCCGGCCTCTGTAAGGCGGGCCGCTGATATCCACCGGCATTTCCGGGTAGGGCGTGCAGCCGCTGGTGGCGACGAAGTTGAAGGTGCCCGGCGTGTCGGACAGCACCAGCTTGCCGTTGGCGTCGGTGGCCAGCGATTTGCCGCTGGTCTGGTTGAGCAGCGTGTACTGGCCGGGGGCGGTGCTGTCGATGGTCCAGTCCGCCGCATCCGATGGCGCGGTGACGCTGTTGACGTTGCTGCCGCTGGCCGCGAGCATGCTTTTGTCGGTGGCGTAGCAGATGTATTTGCCCAGCGCGGTGGGCTTGAGATACAGCGGCTCGCCGTCCTTGTCGGTGCGGCCGGTGGCGGCATAGCTGCCATCTTTGCCGTGCACCGCGTAGGCATTGGCGGCGACCGATTTCAGTGCATAACAGCCGTTGGCCATGTCGTAGCGCGTCTGTGGCACCGCCACCGGTGCGGCGATCGATTCGCCGACCGGCCCGGTGGTCGATGTGCCGCCGTTGTCCACGGACACCGAACTCGATTGACCGCAGCCCGCCAGCGTCGCCAGCATCGCGACGCCCAAGCCCATCCCTCTGAAACGTACCATGATTGCTCCCCCTGATCGGCTGGCGATCTGTGCCAGCTCTGTCGATTTCATCTTGCGGCCCGCAGCGCCATTCGACGACGCGCCGGCCTGCAGCACCCCCTGCTGCAAGGTCTTAGATTACCGTGATGCATCGGTTGATGCAGGGGCCGCAGCGGCCGTTGAGGGGGCCGCTGCGGACAAGGGTGCGTGGTCGCGGGTCAGGAAAGCGCGCTGGCCCGCGCCCGCGCAATCGCCGCGCGCACCTGTTCGGGCGCGGTACCGCCCCAGGTCTTGCGCGCGGCGACGCTGGCATCGAGCGTGATGTGCTCGAACACGTCCTTGTCGATCAGCGGCGAGAAGCCGCGCAGTTCCTCCAGCGACAGCTCGCTGAGGTCGCAGCTTTTCTGGCTGGCCAGTCCGACGGCGGCGCCGACCGCGTGATGCGCGTCGCGGAACGGCAGGCCTTTCTTCACCAGATAATCGGCGAGGTCGGTGGCGGTGGAAAAACCCTTCGCTGCCGCCGCGCGGCAGGCGTCGCGACGCACGACGATGTGCGGCGCCATCTCGGCGTAAACCTGCAGGCAGATGCCGACGGTGTCGCAGGCGTCGAACAGCGGCTGCTTGTCTTCCTGGTTGTCGCGGTTGTAGGCCAGCGGCTGGCCTTTCATCAGCACCAGCAGGGCGTTGAGGTCGCCGATGACGCGACCGGTCTTGCCGCGCACCAGTTCCGGCACGTCGGGATTTTTCTTCTGCGGCATGATCGAACTGCCGGTGCAGAAGCGGTCGGGCAGGGCGACGAAGCCGAACATCGGCGACGACCACAGGATCAGTTCCTCGCTCCAGCGCGACAGGTGCACCATGATCAGGCTGGCGGCGGCGCAGAATTCGATGGCGAAGTCGCGGTCGGAAACCGCGTCCAGCGAATTTTCGCTGACGCCGTCGAAGCCGAGCTGCTCGGCGACGTAATGCCGATCCAGCGGATACACCGTGCCGGCCAGCGCGGCGGAGCCGAGCGGCAGGACGTTGAGGCGCTTGCGGCAGTCGAGCAGCCGCGCGCGGTCGCGCAGCAACTGCTCGCGCCAGGCCAGCATGTGGTGGCCGAAAGTCACCGGCTGCGCGATCTGCAAGTGGGTGAAGCCGGGCATGACGCTGTCGGCCTCGCGCTCGGCCAGATCGAGCAGGCCGTCGGCAAGACGCGCGATCAGCGCGACGATGCCGTCGATGGCGTCGCGCACGTACAGACGGATGTCGGTGGCGACCTGGTCGTTGCGGCTGCGGCCGGTATGCAGGCGCTTGCCGGCGTCGCCGATGCGCTCGGTCAGACGCGACTCGATGTTCATGTGCACGTCTTCGAGTTCCGGCTTCCACGCGAATTTTCCGCTCTCGATTTCCGCGCGCACGGCGTCGAGGCCGCTGATGATTGTCTCGGCGTCGGCGGCGCTCAATACGCCGATCTTCGCCAGCATGCGCGCATGCGCCTGGCTGCCGGCGATGTCCTGGCGATAGAGCCGCTGGTCGTAGCTCACCGATTCGGAAAACGCAGCCACCAGCGCGGTCGTCGATTCGCTGAAGCGGCCGCTCCACATCGAGTTCTTGGCAGGGTCGGGTTTTGGCATGGTGGTGCTGTCGTGAAAAGTTCGTGAGAGACGGGCGGCATTATCCCCTTGAATGGCGCTCGCCGTCACCGCGTGCCGCGTCGTCCGGACTGTCGGCGCGCAGGCCGTCGAGAATGAGCGCGCAGTCGTTCGCGGAAGCCGACCCGCTGTGTCTGCGGGCCGGAAAAATATTGTTATATATTATTATATATTAATAATAAAATATTATAATATATAACAATCAAAATGGCATACTGCCGGACAGCGGGTGACCCCGCAGTCGCTGAAGGAGCGTTGTGGAACGCATCAAACCCAAGCTGGTGGTCGAGCCCAATCTGATTCCGGATTTCTGCCGGGGCCGCATGGTGTTTTCGGTGGCGCTGGCGATGGAACTGGTGGCGCTGACGCTGACGCTGCTGGGCAGCAAGCACGGCGAGGCGCTGCTGTATTTCCTGGCGCTGGTGTCGCTGTATCTGCAATGGATCGGTCTTTGCGGCGCCACCGCGCTGTGCTGGTCGCGGCGCTGGCTGAACCGTGCGCAGCCGCAGCTGGTGTTCTTCAGTTGCTGGGCGATCCTGGTGCTGATGGTGATGCTGATCAGCGCCGCCGCCTACAGCGTCGCGACGCTGTTGCCGGTGCTGCCGAATTTTCCCTCCGAGCCGAAGGCCGAATTCATTTTCCGCAACACCAGCGTCGCTGCCATCGTCTCGCTGCTGCTGCTGCGCTATTTCTGGTCGCGCAACGACTGGCAGCAGCAGGTGCGCGCCGAAGGCGAGTCGCGCTATCAGGCGCTCAACGCGCGGATCCAGCCGCACTTCCTGTTCAACTCGCTGAACAGCATCGCCGCGATGATCGCGATCAAGCCGACCGAGGCGGAAAACATGGTGGTCGATTTATCCGACCTGTTCCGCGCCAGCATGGAGAAGCGTTCGCAGGTGGCGGCGCTGTCCGAGGAGATTGCGCTGGTGCAGGCCTATCTGCGCATCGAGAAAGCGCGTCTTGGCGACAAGCTGAGCGTGCACTGGGACGTGCCCGACGAGCTGCTGGTCTGGAGCGTGCCCAAGCTGGTGGTGCAGCCGCTGGTGGAAAATGCCGTGCATCACGGCGTGTCGAAGCTGCTGGGACAAGGCGTCATCAGCATCCGCGCGCGCGAAATCAACAACCGGCTGGTGGTCGATGTCGAGAACCCGGTGCCGCCGGACGAGGCCGCCAGCGGGCATGGCAACCGCATCGCGGTGGATAATATTGCCCAGCGCCTGCAACTCATTTACGGTGATCATGCGCTGCTGGAGCTGGGGCGCGACCGCAACGTCGGCGGAATCGTCTACCGGGCGCGTCTGAGCCTGCCGCTGACGCCTAGAACACTGGAAACGGGGGATAGTGCATGAGAGTCGTGATCGTGGATGACGAACCGCTGGCGCGCGACCGCATGCGGCGTCTGCTGGCGGAATTTCCCGGGTACGAAGTCGTCGGCGAAGCCGCAGACGGTGAAGCGGCGCTCGACGTGATCGATGATGAGGAACCGGACCTGGTGCTGCTCGATATCCGCATGGGCGGCATGGACGGCCTGCAGGTGGCGCGGCAACTGGCAGAACTGGAGCTGCCGCCGGCGGTGATCTTCACCACCGCGTATTCCGAACACGCGCTGTCGGCGTTCGACGCCAGTGCGCAGGCCTATCTGCTCAAGCCGGTGCGGCTGGAAAAACTCAAGGAAGCGCTGATGCGCGTGCGCAAGCCGACGCGCGCGCACAAGCCGGCTGCGGCGGCACCGGCGGCCAATGCGCGGCCCAAGCGCGAGTTCGTGCTGGCCACCACCCGCGATGGACTGGTGCGCGTGCCGGTGGACGACATCGTCTATTTTCTCGCCGATCAGAAGTACACCACGGTCTGCCACCTGCACGGCGAGGTGCTGATCGAGGAATCGCTGAAAACGCTGGAAGACGATTTCGAGCCGTGGTTCCTGCGCGTGCACCGCAAGGCGCTGGTGGCGACCCGCTTCATCGCCAGCCTCGAACGCGACCGCGCCGGCGACCAGCATCACCTGCTGCGCATGAAGCACTCCAACCAGCCGTTGCCGGTGTCGCGGCGGCGCCTGGCCGAAGTGCGGCGCTACCTCACCACCGAGCAGTCGTGAACGAAATTCACGCGCGCAGATCGATGCCATGATCAGGATTGCAACCCGCGAATCGCCGCTGGCGCTGTGGCAGGCGCAGCACGTCAAGGCGCTGCTGGAGCGGCTGCATCCGCGGCTTGAAGTGACGCTGCTGCCGATGACCACGCTCGGCGACCAGATGCTGACCGCGCCGCTGTCCAGCGTCGGCGGCAAGGGCGTGTTCGTCAAGGAACTCGAACAGGCGCTGCTCGACGGCCATGCCGATCTCGCGGTGCATTCGATGAAGGACGTGCCGATCCGCCAACCCGCCGGACTCGGGCTGGCGGTGTTCATGCAGGGCGAAGACCCGCGCGACGCGTTCGTCTCCAATCGTTACGACAATCTTGACGCGCTGCCGCAGGGCGCCTGCGTCGGCACCTCCAGCCTGCGGCGGCAGACACAGTTGCGTGCGCTGCGGCCGGATCTGAGCGTCAAGGAACTGCGCGGTAATGTCGGCACGCGCCTGCGCAAGCTCGACGAAAACCACTACGACGCGATCCTGCTGGCGCAGGCCGGGCTGCTGCGCCTCGGACTCGGCGGACGCATCCGCGAGAGCCTCGCGGTGGAACGCTTCATCCCGGCGGTTGGTCAGGGCATCATCGGCATCGAATGCCGCACGCAGGATGCCGCGACGCAGGTACTGCTGGCGCCGCTGCACCACGAGGCCTCCGCGATCCGCCTGCGCTGCGAGCGTGCGCTCAATGCGCGGCTTGGCGGTGCCTGTCAGGTACCGGTGGCCGGCCACGCCCGCATCGACGCCGGGCAATTGCATCTGCGTGCGTTGGTCGGCGCGCCGGATGGTTCGCGCCAGGTGCGCGGCGAAATTTCCGGCGTCAGTGCCGACGCCGAGGCGCTGGGCGCGCAACTGGCCGAGCGTCTGCTGGCCGAAGGCGCGCGCGAAATCCTGCAGGCCATCGGCGTGCCGGTGTGAAATGAGCGAAGACACGGTCAGCGATTCCCTGAGCGGCCTGCGCGTGCTGGTCACGCGACCGGCGCATCAGGCCGACAGCCTGTGCCGGATGATCGAAGCGCGTGGCGGCAAGGCCCTGCGGCTGCCGCTGCTGTCGATCGAGCCGGTGACGAGCGCGGCGGTGGAGCGGCAACTGCATGCCGCGCGCGGCGACGACTGGTGGATATTCACCAGCACCAACGCGGTGCAACAGGCGCGCAAGCTGTTGCCGGCCGACTGGCCGGCGCAACTGGCGGCGGTCGGCGCGGCCACCGCGGCGGCGCTGGAAACCGCTGGTCGCGACATCACCACGCCGCAGGGTGCATACAGCAGCGAAGCGCTGCTGGCGCTGCCGCAGTTTCAGGCGGTGAGCGGTCAGCATATCCTGCTGGTGACCGGCGAAGGCGGTCTGGAAGTGCTGGCGCCGGCCCTGCGCGAGCGCGGCGCAACGGTCGAAGTGGCGGTGGTCTACCGCCGCCTGCCGCTGCCCTACGATGGAGCTCATGTTGCCGCGCAACTGGATGATTGCGATGCGATCATCATTACCAGCGCCGCCGCGCTGGAGCACCTGTTGCGGATCACGCCGGAGGATGTCCGCGGCGTCCTGCTCGCGCGACCACTGATCGTGCCCGGTGCGCGCGTGCGGGATCTGGCGGTCGAGCGGGGCTTCCGTTCGCCGCTGATGCCTGAAAAAATGTCCGATGCCGCTATCATCCATACTCTGGAGCAGGCACCCCGTCCGAAAAAGCATGCGCAAATGACCGATCAGCCATCCGACAAATCATCCGCCAAACCCGGCCCCATCCACGGCCGCAGCCGCTGGCTGCCGCTGCTGTCGTTGATTCTGCTGGTGGCGCTGGGACTGGCCGGCTGGCGCGGCTGGATTTTTTATCGGGCTGTCCAGACTTCCGCGGACAGCCTGGTGCACAGCGTCGCCGACATGCAGTCGCAGCTGGATCGCATCAACGACCGCGTCACCGACCTGGCCGAGGCGCAGCGGCACGACAGCACCGAGGTGGCCGCGTTTGGCACGCGGCTCGATCAGCAGAACGACGCGGTGGCGCGGCTCACCGAGCAGACCCAGGGCGGGCAGGTGCGCGAGCAGTTGACCATCGCCGAACACCTGCTGATGAGCGCCAACGATCGCCTGCTGCTGGAACAGGATGTCGATGCCGCGTTGACCGCGCTGCAACTCGCCGACAGC
Source organism: Stenotrophobium sp. (assembly GCA_050740035.1). Taxonomy (GTDB): domain Bacteria; phylum Pseudomonadota; class Gammaproteobacteria; order Nevskiales; family Nevskiaceae; genus Stenotrophobium. Next base: position 10,706 of record JBOICJ010000309.1, read on the forward strand.
CGCATCGGCGCGCTGCACGAGCCGCGTCTGTTCAACGTGCGCAAGGAAATCGCCAGCGAGCGCGCCGCCTTGCAGGCGGTGCCGCGGCCCGACCTCGACGCGACGGCGCTGACGTTTTCCAGCCTGATCGCACGGGTACCGAAGCTGCCGCTGCGCGCACGCGTGCCGCAACACTTCGAGACCCGCAGCGCGCAGCTCGAGGTGCCGGCGAATGCCAGTCGCCTGCAAAGGGCATGGATCAGCATCAAGCAGGCGCTGAGCAGTATCTTCATCATCCGCCGCAATCAGGGGCCGTCGCCGCAGCTGTTGTCCGCCGATCAGGAAGGGCTGGTCTATCAGGTGCTGGAACTCAAGCTGGAAGGCGCGCGCACGGCGATGCTGCGCGGCGACGCCATCAGTTATCGCGATCTGTGCGGTTCCGCGTCCGCCTGGCTGCATGATTATTTCCGCGCCGCCGATCCCGGCGTGCTGGCGGCGCAGGCCGAGCTGGAGCGCTTGAAGCCGCTGGACCTCGATCCGCCGTTGCCGGACATCAGCCGCAGCCTGCAACTGCTGCGCGCGCAGATGGATGGTCCGGTGCAATGATCCGTTACTACCTGCTGACGCTGCTGGTGCTGGCGGCGGGTGCGTTCGCCGCATTCTATCTGCACGCCGAGACCGGCTACGTGCTGATCGGCTATCGCGACTGGATCGTCGAGACCTCGCTGCTGGGCCTGATCGCCGGCGTCGTCGCCATCACCCTGCTGACCTATTACGGGTTCAGGCTGCTGGTGATCGGCGTGCAACTGCCCAGCCTGATTCGCCGCCGGCTGGAGCGCCGCCGGCTGGAGCGTGCGCGCGATTCATTCGAGGTCGGATTGCTGCAACTGCTGGAAGGCCAGTGGAAGCGCGCCGAGATCGAACTGGTGCGCCGCGCCGCCGATCATCATGCCGGACATCTGAACTATCTCGGCGCCGCGCGCGCGGCGCAGCGCGTCGGCGCACCAGAGCGGCGCGACCACTACCTGCGGCTGGCGGCGCAGAGCGCGCCAGAGCTGGAGTTCGCCACCCTGCTGACGCAGGCCGAGCTGCAACGCGAACGCGGCGAACATCTGCTGGCGCGCGACACCGCACTGAAACTGCACCAGCAACAGCCGCAGCATCCGTATGCGGTCGAACTGCTGGCGGAATCGTACGCCGCCACCGGCGAGTGGAGCGAGCTGCGCACCCTGCTGGTGGAGACCGCCAAGCTCGATGCGCTGACGCCGCAGCGTTATCGCGAATTGATGCTGCGCGCCCTGCGCGAGCAGATCGCCGCTGCCGTCGGCGATGCCCGGCTCGACCGGCTCAAGTCGATCTGGGACGCGGCCGGCGAGCGTTTCCGCGGCGAACCGGTGCTGCGCCTCGACTATGCGCGCGGCCTGGCGCGGCTCAATGCCGAAACCGACGCGCTGGCGCTGATCGCGGCAACGCTGAACAAGACCTGGGACGCCGATCTGGTGGTGCTCTACGGCAGCCTGCACGCGGCCGATGCGGTCAGCCACCTCGCTACCATCGAGCAGTGGCTGGGGCGCTACGGCGAAAAGCCCGAACTGCTCGAAACCGCCGGCCAGGTCTGCACGCGCAACCGGCTCTGGGGCAAGGCGCGCAGTTATCTGGAGGCCGTCATCCGGGTGGCGCCGACGCCGGCCGCTTATCTGGCGCTGGCGCGCATGTGCAGCGAAACCCAGAATCCCGCCGAAGCTGCCAGCTACTACCAGAAAGGTCTGGAACTCGCCGCGCAGTAGTGCGCATCCTGCGCAACACGAGGCGATCCATGGCCTTGGGATTTAAGAACAGCACGTGAACCTATTTTTGCTCCGGCCAGGTTTCGAAGGCGTAGTCGAAGGAGTCGTAGAACAGGTGATCGGCATCCAGTCCGGCGGCGATGAAATTGCGCTTGCCGGCCTGCACCATCGCCGGCGGACCCGACAGATAGACCTCATGCCCGTGCAAGTCGGGATAACGGCGTAACAGGGCTTCGTGTACGAAACCGCTTTCACCGTGCCAGCCGGCATCTGGCTCGCTCAGGACCGGCGTGTAACTGAAATGCGCGTGCTGCGCCGCCCAGGCGCGCACTTTTTCATCGCGATAGAGATCGCGTTCGGCGCGGCCGCCCCAGAACAGATGGATGCTGCGCGTCGCCGGCTTTTGCAGCAGGTCTTCGAGCATCGCCTGTGCCGGTGAAAATCCGGTGCCGCCGGCCAGCAGCAGGATCGGCCGTGCGGAATCCTCGCGGACGTAGAACGCGCCCAGCGGGCCTTCGAGCCGCAGGATCGCGCGCTCCGGCATTTCGGTCCGCACGAACTGCGCGAAGCGGCCGCCGGGGGTGATGCGCAGGTGCAGCTCAAGCGTCTCGCCATTGGGCGCGTTGGCGATCGAGAAACTGCGGCGACTGCCGTCGCCGAGCAGGATGTCGATGTATTGCCCCGGCAGGTAACGGAAGCCGTCGGCCGGATCGTTCGCCTTGGGCAGCTTCAGGGTCAGGCCGATGACGTCGTGCGCGAGCATCTGCCACGACAGCACGCGTGCCGGCAACTGGCGCGGACGCAGTGACTCCAGTTGCGGCGGCTGGTGCAGGTCGAGTTCGAGATCAGAGGCGGGTTGCGCCAGGCACATCAGGATGTAGCCGGCGTCGATTTCGCCCTGGGACAGGGCGGGTGGCGGGAACGGGTAATCGATGCGCCCACGGACCAGCCGTGCGCGGCAGGAGCCGCAGCCGCCGCTCTTGCAGCCGAACGGCAGCGCCAGATGCTGGCGCAGTCCGGCGGCGAGGATGGTCTCGCCTTCCGCGACCTCGAAGCGCACGGGGCGCCCTGCCAGATACACTTGAACCATGATGCCTGCTCTCGAAGATGCCCTGCCGCAGTCTGTGCTGATCGTCGGCTGCGGCGATATCGGCCTGCGTGTGGCGGCGCGCCTGTGCGCGATGCGCCGCGAGGTTACCGGAGTGGTGCGCTCGGATCAAAGCGCGGCGGTCCTGCGTGGCGCCGGGTTTGCGCCGGTGGTTGCCGATCTGGATGCGCAGGTCGTGTTGCCGCGCGCACGATTGCTGTTTTATTTTGCGCCGCCGCCCGCGACCGGCGAGTCCGATCCGCGTTTGCGCCGCGTGCTGGAACGGGTGCCCGCGGACGACACGCGCATCGTTTACATCTCGACTTCGGGCGTCTATGGCGATTGCGCCGGGCGCTGGATCGACGAGACCGAGCCGCTGAAGCCGGTCAGCGCGCGCACGCGCCGCCGGCTGGATGCCGAACGTGCGCTGGCGCAGTGGGGCGGCGATCACGTGCTGCTGCGCGTGCCCGGCATCTATGGTCCGGGGCGGCTGCCGCTGGCGCGCCTGCAAAAAGCCCTGCCGGTGATCCTCGAATCGGAGTCGCCCTACACCAATCGCATCCACGCCGACGATCTGGCCGCGGCCACGCTGCACGCGGCGGTTCTGGGTCGTACGGGCGCGGCCTACAACATCAGCGACGGCCAGCCGACGACGATGTGCGATTACTTCACGCGCTGTGCGCGACTGCTGGGGTTGCCGCCGCCGCCGCAGGTGACGCTGGCCGAGGCCCGCCGCGTGTTCACTCCGGCGATGTGGTCGTTCATGGAGGAGTCCAAACGGCTGCTCAACCGGCGCATGCTGGATGAGTTGCAATACACGCTGCGTTACCCAAATCTTGAGCAGGGGCTGGCCGCCTCAATAACACAAGCGCCGTCCGACTCGATAGACTTCATCCGTCCAACAAAAACCTGGGAGTCAGTCCGATGAGCATGATGCAGGAATTCAAGACTTTTGCGATGCGCGGCAGCGTGGTCGATCTGGCCGTGGGCGTGGTGATCGGCGCTGCGTTCGGCGCCATCGTCACCTCGCTGGTCGGCGATGTCGTGATGCCGGTGGTCGGCATGCTGACATCCGGGGTCGATTTCTCCAAGGCAGATCTGGTGCTGCGCGAGGCCTCGGCCGACGGCAAGATTCCGGCA
>JBOICJ010000310.1:0-1821 GCA_050740035.1 Stenotrophobium sp.
GCGACAGGCTGCTCGACGACGGCATGGTCTGCCCAGCAGTTCAGTGCGACGCCGAAAAGCTGCCCTTCCCCGGCGCCTATTTCGATTGCGTGAGCGTGGCCTTCGGGTTGCGCAACATGACCCGCAAGGAGACGGCGCTGGCCGAAATGACCCGCGTGCTCAAGCCGGGCGGCCGCCTGCTGGTGCTCGAATTCTCGAAGGTCTGGAAGCCGCTCGAGAAGCCGTACGACCTGTACTCCTTCAAGGTGCTGCCATGGCTGGGCCAGAAGGTGGCCGGCGATGGCGAAGCCTATCGCTATCTCGCCGAGTCGATCCGCATGCACCCGGATCAGCAGACGCTCAAGGGCATGATGGAAAACGCCGGCCTGTCGTGCGTGCAGGTCTACAACCTCGCCGGTGGCATCGTCGCGGTGCATCGCGGGTTTCGGCTCGAATGAGGTGGCAGCCGTGAGCGCGCCCGCGCTGCTCTGCGCCGGCCTCGAGGTCGCGCTCAACCGTTATCTGGTGCTGTCGCCCGAGGTAATGGCGAGCTGCGGCAAACTCTCGGGCCGTGTGATCGCGCTGCGCGTGCAGGGGCCGGACTGGCTGATGTTCATCGAATTCCACGGCGGTGGCGTGCGCGTATTGCCTGGGCTGGATCGCGGCGAAGCCGATGTCACCGTCTCCGGTCCGCCGACCCTGTTGCTGCGGCTGGCGTGGAAAACCGCGGCCGGCGAGGGCGGCGTGCCCGCCGGATTGCAGATCGAAGGCGACACTGAACTGTTGACGCGCTTCAACGGCCTGCTGGCGCAAGTCGGGTTCGATCCCGAAGAACTGCTAGCGAAATTTCTCGGCGACGCGGCGGCGCATCGCGTCAATCAAGGGTTGGAAAAACTGTTCGGCTGGGGGCGCCAGACCGCGCAGACCCTGAGCCTGGATACCGCCGAATATCTGCGCGAGGAGACCCGCGACCTCGCGCGCGGCAGCGACGCCGATGAATGGATGCACGCGGTCGACTTGCTGCGCGAGCGGGCCGATCGCTTCGAGGCCCGGCTGGACGCACTGGAAGCGCAGGCATGAACTTATCCTTTGGCCGCATGCGTCGCGTCTGGCAGATCCAGCGCGTGGTGCGCAAATACGGGCTTGGCGAATTTTTCGGGCGTGAGCCCGGCCGGCATGAGCGTCCGCGCGGCGAGCGCCTGCGGCTGGCGCTGGAGGAACTCGGCCCGGTGTTCGTCAAGCTCGGCCAGGCACTGTCGACGCGACCGGACGTGGTGCCCGCCGATCTGGCGGTGGAACTGGCGAAATTGCAGGATCAGGTGCCGCCGTTTCCCGGCGAACAGGCCCGCGACATCATCGAGAAATCGCTGGGCAGGAAGATCGAGGACATGTTCAGCGAATTCGATCTGGTGCCGATGGCGTCGGCGTCGGTGGCGCAGGTGCACGCGGCGCGGATCAAGCCGCAGGGCGACGACGACCCCGGCTTTTCGGTGGTGGTGAAAGTGATCCGTCCCGGCATTACGCCGGTGATCCAGAGCGATATCCAGTTGCTGCATACGCTGGCGGAGCTCGCCGAGAAATTCTCCGAGGACGCACGGCGCATCCGTCCATGCGCGATCGTCGCCGAGTACGAAAAAATCATTCTCGACGAACTCGACCTGATGCGCGAAGGCGCCAACGCCTCGCTGCTGCGGCGCAACTGGCTCGGCTCCGAGCTGATCTATCACCCGCTGGTGTTCTGGGATTACACCCGCCCCAACGTACTGGTGCTGGAACGCATCAATGGCGTCAGCCTGCGCGAGATGGATCATCTGCGCGAGATCGGTGTGAATTTCCAGGTGC
>JBOICJ010000311.1:0-4893 GCA_050740035.1 Stenotrophobium sp.
GCCTGGATGTCCTTGTACAGGCCACCTGAGCAATAACGTACGCCGACCGCGCGCTTGCCCTCGAACAGCACGCGCGTCGCCAGCGCGCCGGTGATGACGGTGAGGTTCTTGCGGCCTTCGGCCTCGCGCAGAAACGCGCGCGCGTTGCTGCAACGCTCGCCGCCTTTCTGCATCGCCTTGTAGAAATTCACGCCATCCTGCTGCGCGCCGTTGAAGTCCGGCGTCAGCGGGTGGCCGGCCTGTTGCGCGGCCTGCACGAAGGCGTGGCTCAGGACATTGGTGCTGCGGTGTTCGGCGACGTTGAGGCCGCCGCCCTGGCCGTTGAACGCGTCGGCGCCGCTCTCGCAGTTTTCGGATTTGCGGAACAGCGGCAGCACGTCCTGGTATGACCAGCCTTGGTTGCCGAGACTGGCCCAATGATCGTAATCCCAGGCGTTGCCGCGGATGTAAACCTGCGCGTTGATGGAAGAGCTGCCGCCCAGCGTCTTGCCGCGCGGCCACAGCATCTTGCGATTGCCGCAGTGCGGCTCCGGCTCGGTGCGGAACTGCCAGTTGTAAACCTTGCTGCGCATCAGGGCGATGACGCCCGCGGGGATCGAGATCAACAGGCTCTTGTCGACGGGGCCGGCTTCGAGCAGACAGACCTGGTATTGACCGCTGGCAGATAGACGATTGGCCAGCACGCAGCCGGCCGAACCGCCGCCGACGATGATGTAGTCGTACATCGTGCAACTCCCTGTTGATGTGATGCGCCGCTTCAGTTTGCGGTGCGGGTGATCGGATTATGCACGCATCCGGTGCAGGGAAGAGATAACAGGAATTATAAGTGCGGAACGGCAGCGCGGCCATCACAGGCAGGTGTGATGGCCGCGAGCGTGAACTTCAGGCGGCGATGGGGGTGGCCGCCTTGATCTCGGCGGTCAGCGTGTCCAGGTCTTTGAGGAAATGACGATTATCGTGATCCCAGGGATGAAAGCCGGGACGGAAATAGTCCAGCCATGGCCCGGCCATCCTGCGGTAGACGCCGGGCGAGCCAAACATGAAATTGAGCAGGCGCAGGCGCTCGCGCCAGTTGCGCGAGGCCGGGTCGGCCTTGGTGAACTGCGTGTGGTAGTAGGCCGAGAGCGTGAGCAGGACCGCGGTCGCGGCGAGCAGGCCGGTGGCGCGCGTGGCGTAAGCGCCCAAACCCTTGCCGGCCACCACCCGGTAGACATCGAACGCCACCGCCTTGTGTTCGGTTTCTTCCAGCGCGTGCCAGCGGATCATGGCGTTGATGGCGGGATCGGCGGATGCGGGAATGCGCGGGTCCTTGAGTACGACATCGCCGAGGATGGCGGTGAAATGCTCCAGCGCGATGGTGACGGAGAGTTGCATTTTCGGCGGCAAATTGCGCTTGAGGAACTCCAGCAGGGTGTTGACCTGTTGTTCCTGGCGCGCGGCCGGCAGGCCGGCCGCGATCAGAAGTTCGTTGTAGTGCTCATGCTCGCGGCCGTGCATCGCTTCCTGGCCGATGAAACCGGCCACGGCTTTCCGCTGCTCGGGATCGGTGATGCGATCGCGGTAATGACGCACGCTGTGGATGAAAAAGCGCTCGCCGACCGGGAAGAACACGAACAGCGAACTGGCGATATGACTGACCTGCCGGCCCATCGGATGCCAGTTCTTGATTTTGCCGCCGTCGATATTGAAGTGCAGGTCGCGACGGACGGGGAGCGGGTTTTTGGATGCCATCGTGTGTTCTCCGGATTGCGCCAGGACCATTTCAGCGTACGTGGGACTCAGGCCGCGAGGGGCGTGGCCGCCTTGTACTCCGCGCTCAGCGCATCGATGTCCTGAAGGAACTGGCGGTTGTCGTGATCCCAGGGATGGAAGCCGGGGCGGAAGTAATCGGCCCAGGCCGGCAGTTGCCGGCGCAACATGCCGATGTCGCCCAGCGTGTAGCGGAAGAATTTGCGCCAGCCGCCAGCGTCGGTCAGTTTGTTCTCGTCGCGCAGAACCTTCACGAAGGCCGGCAGGGTCAGTCCCCAGAACAGCAGCGTCGAGGCGGCCATGCCGAGGCTGCGCGCGGCGTAGGCGCGCGGACCACGGCCCATCACCGTGGTGTAGACATCGTAGGCGACGGCCTTGTGCTCGGTTTCTTCCAGCGCATGCCAGCGCCACAGCGCGGCGTAATGCGGCTCCGCACCTTCGGAAACCCGCGGTTCGGCCAGTACGCTGTCCGCCAGCAGGGCGGTGAAATGTTCCAGTGCGATGGTGATCGACAGTTGCATTGACTGCGGCAGCCGCTTCTGTCCCACATGCAGGAGCTTGCTGACGCGGCGCTCGAACTCCACTGCCGCCGGACTGCGGGCAAACAGCGCCTCGTTGTATTCCTCATGCTCACGGCCGTGCATCGCTTCCTGGCCGATGAAGCCAGTGACCGCCTTTTTCAGCTCGGGGTCGGTGATCTGGTCGCGGTAGTTGCGCACGCTGTTGATGAAGAAGCGCTCACCCACCGGCAGGATCGTCGAGAAGGTATTGAGGAAGCCGGTGAAGACCGGGCCGGCGGCCTTGTGCCAGTCGTTGATGCGGTCTGCCGGCAGATTGAATTTCAGATCGCGACGGACCGGGACGGCTTTCGAGGATGGCATGTGCGTGCTCCTGTTCAATGAATCGTATGCGCCAATACACAATGGCACATTACCAGAAGTTGCAGTTTTCTGCTTGGCCGGCCGGACCGGTGCGTTTGTCGGTACGGCCAACGGCCATTGCGCGATGGTGACGCCGCTCAGCCGTCGGCCAGACGCCACAAATACCAGCTCGCGATCGAGCGGTAGGGCGCCCATTTTTGGGTGATGACGAGGGTCGCGTCGTCGTCGAGGCGCTCGCCGCCGTTGTAGAGCGTGTCGACGGAGCGGCGCAGGCCGACGTCGTCCATCGCAAAAACGTCGCGCCGGTCGAGCGCGAAAATCAAATACATCTCCGCGGTCCAGCGGCCGATGCCGGGCAGGGCGTCGAGCGCGGCGATGGCGGCTTCGTCATCCATGCGGCGCAGCCTGGCGAACGAAAATTCGCCCGAGCGCACCTGTTCCGCCAGCGTCCGCAGCCAGCGCGCCTTGGCGTTGGACAGGCCGCAGCCGCGCAGCCGGTCGTGATCGGTGGCGATGATCTGTTCGGGTTTGAGCCACTTGCGTGCGCCGACTGCTTGCATCAACCGGCGCTGGATCGTGTCCGCGGCCTTGCTCGAGAGCTGCTGGCTGATGATCGAGCTGCACAGCACGTGAAACGGGTCGCGCTGGGTCGTGCCCAGGGCGCAGGGCCGATGCTGGCGGATCAGCCGCGCGAGGGTCCTGTCCGCACGGCAGAGCTGTTGTTCGGCGGCAAGGATGTCGGTCGTGGGCATGGGTCGGTGCAGGTCGTGTGATGCCGCATCATAAGGAAACTCTGATCAAGCGACTGCGATCGGCAGCTTGCGTGAGGGCGGTGCTCGGAATCCTCATTTACCGATCTGTAAACTCCGGTTCCTCCGTTCCATCCTCACACAATCTGTCTTCGCTCGTGACGCTTAAGTCAGAGTTGCCTGAGAACGGATGCCGGTTCTGCATGCCGGAAGGCGTCACCCGCTGGCCGCGGATGGTCTAAAAGGTAGTGTCTCAGTTTGAAATTCTGTTCCCTCACCCCAACCCCTCTCCCGGAGGGAGAGGGGGCTTTTGATCCTTCTCCCTTTGGGAGAAGGTGTCCCGAAGGGACGGATGAGGGAGTGCCATGAAATTCAAACTGAGACACTACCGCCTAAAACATTTGTTATATATTATTATATAATTAATAATTTATAATATATTATATAACAATCATTCTGCGATATTGCGGCCGAGCGGGTGGCCCTTGCACGGCACTTGCGCCTACTATTCGCGGCATCATGCTCTTCAATTTCTTCTTTGCGCTGCGCGCCGCCGGGCTCAAGCCCAGTCTCAGCGAATTCCTGATGCTGCTGGAGGCGCTGTCGCGGCACGTCGCGATTTTTTCGCTCGACGATTTCTATCACCTGGCGCGTACCGCGCTGGTCAAGGACGAGTCCCAGTTCGATCGTTTCGACCGCGCCTTCGCGGCCTATTTCAAGGGCATCGAAAGCGTCTTTGACGAGGTCAACGGCGCGATCCCCGACGAATGGCTCAAGGCGATGGCGCAGCGTCTGCTGACCGACGAGGAAAAAGCCAAGATCGCAGCGCTCGGCGGCCTCGAAAAATTGATGGAGACGCTGCGCCAGCGTCTCGAAGAACAGAAGAAGCGCCACGAAGGCGGCAATAAATGGGTCGGCACCGGCGGCACTTCGCCGTTCGGCAACGGCGGCTACAACCCGGAAGGCATCCGCATCGGCGGCCAGGGCGGCCAGAAGAGCGCGGTCAAAGTCTGGGAGAAGCGCGAGTATCGCAATCTCGACGACACCGTCGAACTCGGCACGCGCAATATCAAGGTGGCGCTGCGGCGCCTGCGCAAGTTCGCCCGCGAGGGCGCGCCCGACGTGCTGGACATCGACGACACCATCCGCAGCACCGCGCGCAACGCCGGTTATCTCGACATCAAGATGGTGCCGGAGCGGCACAACGCGGTGAAGGTGCTGTTGTTCCTCGACGTCGGCGGCAGCATGGACCCGCACATCCGCGTTTGCGAGGAACTGTTCTCGGCGGCCAAAACCGAGTTCAAGCATCTGGAATATTTCTACTTCCACAATTTCATCTACGAATCGGTGTGGAAGGACAACTACCGCCGCCACGGCGAGCGCATCGCGCTGTTCGACGTGCTGCACAAGTACACGCCGGACTACAAGATCATTTTTGTCGGCGACGCCACCATGAGCGCCTACGAGATTCTCAACGCCGGCGGCAGCATCGAGCACTGGAACGAGGAGGCCGG
>JBOICJ010000312.1:0-7565 GCA_050740035.1 Stenotrophobium sp.
ATCGAAGACTGGGTATAGAGAGGTCATCAGCCAGTTTGACGTGCTATCAAAAGGACTTGGCACAGCACTGAATGGATATGGAGACGATTCATCTCTGAAGGATTTCTAGCTATACACACATATGGAACTAAAGAGTTAAAGATTCCAGGTTGAATTATTTCTCGGGAAACTCCCAATAACATCACCTTTGGATTCTCACATGCAGGAGGAGCAAATCGCAGCGCCAGACAACACGGCGGTGCGGGTCGCGCTGTGGCGGGCGCTGCACGTTGAGGTCGATGCGCCGCCGCATGTGCTCGTGGACGAGATCGGCCTCAGGCTGGCGGCGCCGGACATCGACTGGCGCAGCCGTCCGGACATGCACCCGCAGGGCACCCGCCTGTTCCGCGCATCCATCGTCGCGCGGGCCCGCTTCATCGAGGATAGGGTTATTGAACAAGCCGGCGATGGCGTCGGCCAGTACGTGATCCTCGGCGCCGGGCTGGACACCTTCGCCCAGCGCAGGCCGGAGATCGCCTCGGGTTTGCGCATCTTCGAGGTTGACCCGCCCGGTCCGCAGGCCTGGAAGCGGCGGCGCTTATCCGAGCTCGGCTTCGGCGTTCCTTCGTTCCTTCGGTTCGTGCCGGTCGACTTCGAGGCGGGCGATACCTGGTGGGAAAAACTGGCGGCGGCGGGCTTCGACGCCGGCCAGCCGGCGGTCGTGGCTGCCACCGGTGTCAGCATGTATCTCACCCAGGATGCGATTGCGGCCACGCTGCGCCAGGTCGCGGCGCTCGCGCCGGGAACCACACTCGCCATGACGTTCCTGCTGCCGCTGGAACTGATGGCACCCGAGGTGCGGCCCGGCTTTGAGATGGCGGCCAAGGGCGCACGCGCGAGCGGGACACCGTTTCTCAGTTTCTTCACGCCGCAAGAAATGCTGGCACTGGCCCGCGAAGCCGGCTTCAGAAAAGCCAACCACGTTTCGGCGGCAATGCTGGCCGAGCGCTACTTCGCAGGTAGGACAGACGACCTGCGCCCGCCAGCCAACTCGGAGGAACTGCTGGTCGCGATGACCTAGCGTCGGTGGATGGAACCGACAGGACGCCGGGACTTGGTACGATAATCCGGCTGTGGACGCCCGCCCGGATCGGTGGACGCGGCCATCCCAAAACCGCAAACCGATTCCTCGCTTGGAGCTTTCATGGATCACTACCCCTCGGACATCTACACGGAACCCGAACCGGATGCCGACACGCTGGCGAACCTCGGGCCGCTGACCGGCATGGCTGGCATCTGGTCCAGCGCGACCGGCCAGGACGTCAACCCGAAGCCCGACGGCCCCGAACATCAGCGCTACATCGAGCGCTACGAACTCCAGCCGATCGACGCACAGACCAACGGGCCGCAGCTTTTCTACGGGCTGCGCTATCACACGCAGCTTTTCAAGCCGGACGATCCGGAGACCTTTCATGACCAGGTCGGCTACTGGCTGTGGGAGCCAGCCACTCACGCCATCCTGCTGACGCTGTCGATTCCCCGCGGCCAGACCGCGATGGCGGTCGGCCGCGCAGCCGCCGATGCGAGATCCTTCACGCTCGAAGCGGTGCGTGGTTCGCTCACCAACGGCATCGTCTCCAATCCTTTTCTCGAGCAGGCGTTTCGCACGGATCGCTACACGATCAAGGTCGACATCCACGCGGATGGCACGTGGTCCTACGAGCAGGACACGCTGCTGGTCATCCCCGGCCAGACCGAGCCGTTCCATCACACCGACCGCAACCGGCTGCGCAAGATCGCCGAACCGACACCCAATCCGACGGCGCTTGCGGCGCAACGGACGGCCAAGTAACGTCTCGCGTCGCTGAGTATCGATGGAGTGAGCGCATGAACCGCAAAGCCTGGGGCCCGATCAAGCAGATCGCCTACGTGGTGGTTGATCTCGATGCCGGCATCCAGCGCTGGATCGAAGGTTTCGGCGTCGGCCCGTGGCTGGTCTACCGCAACGCGACGATGCGCGGTCAGTGTCGCGGCGCGAAGACCGCCGTGAAAATGCACGTCGGCCTGTCGTACCAGGACGATGTGCAGATCGAGTTGATCCAGGTCATCAGCGACACGCCTTCGCCTTATCAGGATGCTGCCGGCCGACCACGCGTCGGCATGCATCACATCGCCTGGCATGCCGCCGATCTCGACGGCACGGTCGCTGCGGCAAAGTCGCGCGGACTGCGGCCGGTGTTCGAGGCCAGCAACGGCGTCGTGCGCGTCGCCTATTTGGAATCCCCACAGGAACCCGGCCCGCTGTTCGAGTTCATCGAAGCCGCGCCGATCATCCTCGACGGTTTTGCCACTGGCATGCAGGCTTCGCGCGACTGGGACGGCCACAGCGATCCGGTGCACGTGATCGACTTCGAGGCCTGAGCGATGCTGCGCATGAATCCACTGGCCGCACTGCGCCGTTCCGTCCGGCGGCTGTTCGTGCGCGCACCACAGGCGCAGCGCGTCGATCTGCGCGGACGCAAGATCATTGTCACCGGCGCGGCGCGCGGCTCGATCGGCTACGAGACCGCTCGCATCCTCGCAAGTTGGGGTGCGGATGTGACCGTCAGCTCGCGCAGCAACGCGGCGGCGCTGGCCGAAGCCTTGCGCACGCAACTCGAAGGCGTGCCGGATTGCGGCAGGATCGACGCTCGCGAACTCGATCTCTGCGATACGAATTCGGTGAACGCATTTGCCGGCTGGTATCGCGCGCAACATGGCGAACGGCTCGACGTGCTGGTCAACAATGCCGGCGTGCATCTCGACCTGCTGTCGCAGTGGAAGGCGCCGCACATGACCGCCGATGGTCACGAAATCCACTGGCGTACCAACACTCTCGGCACGATGCAGTTGACGACGCGGCTGTTGCCGCTATTGCAGAACGCCGCCGCTCAGACCGGCGATGCGCGCATCGTCAATGTCGTCTCCATGCTGCACGCCAAGGGCCGCAACGCCTGGCTGTTCGGGCCGCAGGAACGCTACAACTCCTGGGTCGCCTACGGCACTTCCAAGCTCGCGCTGGTCCACGCGACGCTCGAGTTGCAACGGCGCTACGCGGCGTCTGAGAACGTACAGGCCTATTGCCTGCATCCGGGCGCGGTCTACACCAACATCGCCGCCAAAGGACTGGCCGGAAATCCGCTGCTGGAATCGATCCGCAATTTCTTCGCGCCGGTCGAAGCCTTCTTTCTGCTGACGCCGGAAGAAGGTGCGCAGACGCAACTGCATTGCGCCACCAGCCCCGACGCGCACGGCGGCCGTTACTACCGCGAATGCCAGCCCGCGCCGGCGAGCGCGGACAGCGCCGATACCCAAGTCTCCGCACGGTTGTGGGAGCAGACGCAGGCGTGGATCGCCGCCGATGCCGGACAGAAATAGCCGCGAACACCGCACCCGCTATGGCTTTTATGGTCTTGAAGATTGTTATAATATATAACTTATTAATTTATATATTATATAAATAATAACACATAAAAATCACGACAAGACAGGAGCGGGTGGCGCCAATTACCGCGCGCAACCCATGCGTAGCCGTACCGCATCCATCATCCCCGGCACCGCCACGCGGGCCGGGGATGGTTACGATCAGTTGATGCAGGCGGTCGAGCCGGGGTACTTGCTCTCGTCGGCAGTAACCACGGTCTGAATCCACTGCTGGATCAGCGCATGGCCTTCCTCGTCGACCACGCTGCGCGCCAGCGGCGGCATGCGCGCGGCTGGCGTGATCGCGGTCGGGCCGATGCGGAATTCCATGATCGAATCCGCCGCGTTGCCTGGGTGAATGTCGTAGTGACGGCCGTTGCTGCCTTCGGTGCCGGTGGCGGTCGGGCGCTTGCAGATGCCGTAGGTGTTGTCGACCTTGCGCAACGCGTCGAGATAGAAGCCGGTGTTAGCGGCGAAGCCGCGCACGTTGTGGCAATGCTGGCAGTTGGCCTCCAGCCAGGCACGCGCACGCGACTCCACGTCCTGCGACGAGCCGGCGGCAAAACCGGAATCGCCCGGCTTGTTGAAGGTCGGCACGCGCTCGACCTTGGTCGCGATCTGCGTTGCCGGATCGATGCCCAGATCGGCCGGACAGCCGGCCATCAGGTTATGACTGCACCAGTAGCCGATCTGGTTGACGCCGGCGACCTCGTGCCGGCTCTGGCCGGTGATGCGCGTCGACTCCGAGCGGTACGCCTTGTTCATCGCGCGGATCTTCGGCCCGATCGGCGCCGAGCCGGCTTCCTGGTCCTCGCGTGAGTGACAGCTCAGGCATTGCAGCGCGTTGGGAATCAGATAGCTGTTGGTGGAACCGACATGCACCTGGCCGGAATCGACGTCTGTGGTTTTCCACGACACCGAGGCGGTGCCGCCGCCCATCGCCAGCTTGGCGACCTGTTTGCCGCCCACCGTTTCCCAGATATAGGGCAGGCCGTCCCAGCGCACCTGGCCCTTGGAATTGACGCGCTTGATCAGCAGGCGCGTCTCGACCGGTTTCTCGGTGCCGGCTGCTTCGTCGGCGAACGAGAAAGTCTTGGCGATGATGGTGCCGGTCGGAAACACGATCGCGGAATTGACGCCGTCGACCGCCGCCGTGCGGTACGTCGCCTTGGTGCCGGGCGGCAGATAAGCGACGCGGTATTTGACCGCGTAGTCGGAGAACAGCTTGGTGGTCAGCGAATACGGCACGCCGCCGCCGGTGGGCGCGCTGGTTGGATCCTGCGCGTCCGCGAACAGGTGGTACTGATCGAGCGTCGGACAGTTGACCTTGGCGGCGTCGAAGTTGGCCTCGCCGGCGGCCACGGTCTTGTCGCAGAGTTGTGCAACCTGCTCGGCGGTCGGTGCCGGATCGTAATCACCACTGCGATGGAACGGCGGGATCACCACCGCCGGCAGCAGCGGCAGATTCTTGCCGTAGCGGGCGACGCACTGGTGCGCGGACATGTCGAAGCTCGACGGGAACTTCGCCAGCGCCGCCGGATCCAGATTGCTGGAGACGATCAGCTCGAGGCCCTTGGTGCCGTTGAAGTTGGCGAACTTGATGCTGTCGCTGCTGAACTGGTTGTCGTCGTCGATGCACGAGAACCAGTCCGGCTTGATGCGCGGCGCACCCGGCTTGCTGGTATCGAATTTGTACTTGTTGTAGTGGCAGGACGGGTTCGGGTCCTCGTTGGTCAGCAACGGCTTGCCGCGCTCGTCGTGCGGCACCGGCTTGCCGTTGGCATCGACCGGATACGGGCAGTCGGGATCATAGACGTCGAGCAGGCCATCCCAGAGGATGTGCGCGCCACGGATATCGAGCAACGCCGGCGGGCTGACATTGAGCAGCGGCAGCGGACAGCTCAGCAGGTTGAGCAGGCAGGCGGCCTGGTTCTTCAGACCGACGATCGCCGGCAGGAACTTGGCGAGATCCAGCGACTGGATTTCGGCCAGGCTCGGCAACGGCAGACCGTTGCCGTTGTTGAAGAACTTGTTCCTGAAGATGTGCACGCCTTCGCTGTACCAGTCGATGCGCTTCTCGGTGGGCCGCCCCGCTCCGACCGGAAACAGTTCGTAGCTGACATACAGGATGCCGCCGGTATTGTTGTCGCGGAATTCGTTGTCGAAAATGTCGATGCGGTCGTAGGACAGCGTGACCATGCCGCTACCCGCCGGCACGTTGCCGACGAAGCCGCCCGAGGTGAAGTTATAGGTATTGTTCATCCGCGAGATGTTGCCGTACATGCGCGAGCGGTCGCCGTACTGGCGCAAGCCGTCGAGATCGTAGACCAGAAAACCACCGGTATTGCACTCGGCGACGTTGTGGTTGTACTCGCCGCCGCGCACGTTCTCGATCTCGAAACCGAACACGTTGTAGGCGGAACGGCTGTTCCTGATGATCGCGGTATTGGTCTGGCCGACGTAAATGCCGGCGTCGGAGGCGCCGATCGACTCGGCGTTGTCGATCAGGATGTTCTCCGAAGACACCGGGTAGATGCCGTAGCGGCCGGATTTCTTGCTGACCGTGTAATCCGGCGAGCGGGTGTCGGCCAGCGGATTGAGCTGGTTGAGCGGATCGTCCGGATTCTGCGTCGCCGGATTGGTGCAGGCGACTTTCAACAGCGCCGAATTGTTCTTGAACGCGGTATCGGCGGTGATCGGCGCCGGGCTCTCGCGGCCGCCGCCCGACGACCACATCGAGCGCACGCGCTGCAGCGTGCCGTGATCGACGCCGCGCAGTTCGATGCCGTTGCCGCCGGTGTCGAGCACCGTCAGATCCTGCACGGTGATGCCGTGGACGTTGACCGCGAGGATGCCTTCCGGCGAATTGTTGTGCTTGAACGACAGCACGGTCTGGTCGCGGCCGCAGCCGCTGATCAGGACGTCCTCGGTATTGGTCAGTTGCAGGGTGGAGCTGAGGTCGAAGAAGCCACAGCCGAACTTGATCTCGTCACCGGGTGCGGCCTGCACCATTGCCGCGATCATGTCGCGGGTGGCGTTGGCGCCGGGCGCGATCGTGAAGACGCGGCCCTGGACATCGCCGCCACTGCCGCCACTGCTCGAAGAGCCGCTGCCACCGCTGCTGCTTGAGCTTGAAGAGCTACTCCCGCCGCTACTCGAAGAACCACCCCCGGCGGCGGTACCCGAATCGCCGCCGCCGCAGGCGGCAAGCCAGAACAGGCACGAAAACAACAACATGCAAAGACGTATCGACGGCAGCATTATCAAATCCCCTCACCCATGGCTGCGGCCCGGATCGGACCGCATGCCTCTATTGTTAAGATTTGTTAAGTATGCCGTGAGTCGTGATCGCCGTCTCCCGTTGGGCTTGATTTCCTAGTGCAGGGCGCCGCCGGCCGCTTCACCACTGCGTCGGCTTGGGGTTCCGTTCGTCGAAATCGCGCTGGTGCCAGTACGGATAGATCGGCGTGCGCTGGCTGGCGGCGTCGAGCTTCGCAACCTGTGCCGCGGTCAGGCTCCAGCCGAGCGCGCCGAGGTTCTGCCTGAGCTGCTCCTCATTGCGCGCACCGATGATGACGTTACAAACGGTCGGCCGTTGCAGCAGCCAGTTGAGCGCGACCTGCGGCACGGTTTTGCCGGTTTCCTTTGCCGCCTCGTCGAGAGCGTCGATGACCTTGAACATGTATTCGTCATCCACGATCGGCCCGCCCGCCGCGCCGCCCTGCTGGATACGGCCGTTGCCGGTTTGTCCACGTCGGATCTTGCCGGTGAGGCGGCCCCAGCCCAGCGGACTCCAGACCATGGTGCCGACGCCCTGGTCGAGCGCCAGCGGCATCAGTTCCCATTCGTATTCGCGGCCCAGAAGGGAATAGTAGGCTTGGTGGGCGACGTAGCGCGCGAGGCCGTGTTTTTCCGAAACCGCCAGTGACTTCATGATGTGCCAGCCGGAAAAATTCGAGCAGCCGATGTAACGGATTTTGCCGGCGCGCACCAGGTCGTCGAGCGCGTGCAGTACTTCCTCAACCGGCGTGAGCGCGTCAAAGCCGTGCATGAAATAGAGATCGATGTGATCGGTGCCGAGGCGCTTGAGGCTGGCTTCCGCCGCCCCGATGAGATGATGGCGC
>JBOICJ010000313.1:0-3932 GCA_050740035.1 Stenotrophobium sp.
GCGTCGGTATAACCGGCATAGGCGGCATAACCCTGCGGCAGCGGTCTGCCATAGGCGCCAATCGGTGGCGCGCTGGGAGGCGGGGTGCCTGAATAGGCGCCGGGGCTGCCCGCGTAATTGCCGCCGTAATATCCAGCGGGTGGAGGCATGCCGGACGCACCTGGGCTTTGCGCCCAGTTGGCGGGGCCACCAGCAGGTGGGGGATAGCCGCCACCCTGCGGTGCAACGTTCGCGTTCCCGCCAGTGTTGTCGCTTTTGTTTCTGAGACCGCCGGCCATCGCGCCCAGCGCATTCAGCATGCTGCTGATCTGCGAGGTCGGCTGGTAGCCGTCGTCCTGTTCTCGCGAGGGCGCGGAGGACTCTTCCTTGGGCCTGATCGCCGCGGAGGGCTGCACCCCGTTTTCGTCGAGCGTGCCCAGCAGGCGCTTGTAGAGATCACCCAGCTGGATGACGACGGTGCGCTCGAACAGTTTAAGCACCACCAGGCGCGACTCGATATCCATCTCGATGACGCGGGAGGCTTCGAGAAACGCTGCACTGATCGACTGCGGCTCGATCGGATGCAGCTCGACACGTTCATTGCAATGGTCGATGGCCCAGTCGAGGCGCCGGCTCAGCTCAAACAGCTCGTCGCGGAACATGCCCTCGGCGCGTGCCGTCATATTGCTGATGGCGATGGACTCTTCCAGCGCATCCGTGGGCTGCATCGACAGTTCGCCGTCGAGGGCATTGACGCTGGCCTTGCGGGAACTTATGGGGTGATCGAACTGGTGCGCGAAATTCTTGAAAAAGCCATCGACGACCGCGTTTTTCTCCACGCGCAACAGCCGCATGAGGCTCATGCAGCGATGCTGTTCTTCGCCGGCAGCGCGCCGCGCCCAGTCGAACAGGGTGTCGTCGGCGCAGTCGAACATGGCCTTCAACTGGATATGGAGCACTTCGATGGACTGCTGCTTCAACAGTTTGGCCAAGGGGCCATGCGCAGGCGCCGCGATTTCCGGCTGCTGCCTCTGGAAAATGGAAGTGACCTTCCTAAGCATTTGTCATCGGTCCCATCGTGCGCACGCCAAGCTCCCTAATCTTGATTACGCATCTGGCGAGGTGATTGTTGTTTTTCAACCGCGCCAGCGCAAGTTCTGCGCGCTCCCTGAATCAATACAGGATTTTATGACTGTAGTTTATAAAGCAAAAATAGACAAATAAACAGACTGATGGATAGTAAATTTAAATAGGCTCGAATATGGCGGATGAGAAACCTGCATTACCCGATATCTGGCGGGTGTGACACGGTGCGGGTCAGATGATCGTGGCGATCGGCTCGCTGTGACCGCCGCCGCCGAGCAATTCCAGCACCCGCTGCTCCGCCCAGCAGCTCATTTTCAGGTTCTCGATGAACCCGCAGTGGCCGCCGTGCGCCGTCTGCAGATAGGCGGCGACGGAGCCGCGGGGTGCCAAGCCATCGAAATCCCCGAAGGGAATGACCGCATCATCGCGCGCCGTGATAACCGCCAGCGGCGAGGGTGCCGCCATCAGCATTTCGGGGGTCAGGGTGTAGGCGGCGAAGTAGGCGTCGATTGCGCCGTATTCGGTGTAGTTCTCGGCGAAGCTGCGGGTCACTTCGAGCAGGCTGGGCAGCGTTTCCAGGAGGGTGAAGTCGTTGTCCGGCCACGCCGCTTTCTTGGCACGCAGGGTTTTGCGCCATTTGTCCATGAAGTACATGCGAAACAACCTGGGACCGGTATCGATGGCGCGCACAGTGGACAGGGGATTGATCGCCGGTGAAATGCCGATGGACAGCGTGGGATGGATGCCGGCAGCGGGGCCCTGCAAGCCGACGCGCAGGGCAAAACTGCCGCCTAGCGAAAATCCGATGACATAGAGCGGCGTGGCGGTGTCGATCCGTTGCACCGCGCGGATCGCGCCGAGGACTTCGGCCATGCGTGCGGAGTGAAACAGTTCACGGTTCAGCGCGTGAGTGCCGGCGTGGTCGCGCAGGTTGAGTCGAAAAACATTGAAGCCGGCGGCGTACAAGGCGCAGGCCATGGAGTAGAGATACACCGAGTCGTGCGAGCCTTCCCAGCCGTGGATCAATACCACGAGTCCACGCGGTGTGACCTCTGCGGGTTGGCGCGAGTGCATGCCGGTCAGCCGCACGCCGCCGCCGCAGTCCAGCGTGTGCAACTGCTGCACCGCTTCCATGCGGCTGCCGCGCTTGAGCCAGAGACGGCGGCGCGGCCCCTTGGTGGCGAGAATGGACTGGGTCTGTGTGCCGCGGATCAGCCAGGACGGCGTGAAATCGCGGGTGATGGGCGGTGCTGTTCCATCCTTCACAGCAATTGTTCCAGTATGTTCTCGTAAATCTGCGAGAGGCGATCGAGGTCAGCGACATTCACGTGCTCATTGAGTTTGTGGATGCTGTCGTTGATCGGGCCGATCTCGATGACCTCGGTGCCCAGCGGTGCGATGAAGCGCGCATCGGAGGTGCCGCCGCCGGTAAACAGTTCGGGCGTCAGGGCCGTGACCTTGTGGATCGCCGCTTGTGCGGCGGCGATCAGTTTACCCTGACGGGTGAGAAAGGGTTCGCCGGTATGCCACCAGTCCGCCTCGTAGTGCGGGCAGTGGCGCTCGATCACGGGCATCACCCGCGCCTTGATCTGCTCGGCGTTCAGCTCCGTGCTGTAGCGGAAATTGAAAACCACTTCGGCGACGCCGGGGATGACGTTGTTGGCGCCGGTGCCGGCATGGAAATTGGAAATCTGGAAGGACGTGGGCGGAAAATGCGCGTTGCCCTCGTCCCAGCGCGTCGCGCTGAGATCGGCCAGTGCCGGCATCAGCCGGTGTATCGGGTTGTCGGCCTTGTGCGGATAAGCCACGTGCCCCTGCTTGCCGAATACCTTGAGATCACAGCCCAGCGATCCGCGCCGGCCGATCATGATGCGATCGCCGAGCTGCTGGTTGCTGGAGGCTTCGCCAACGATGGCGTAGTCCGGCCTGATACCGCGCTGTTCCAGCACCTGCGTCACGTATTTCGTGCCGTAGCGGGCGAGGCCTTCTTCATCGCTGGTGATGAGGAAGGCCAGACTCCCCTTGAAAGAACCGCTGGCAAGTCGGCGCTCGACCGCGCAGACCATCGCCGCAAGACCGCTTTTCATGTCGGCCGCGCCGCGTCCGTAGAGTACGCCGTCGCGGATTTCCGGGGTGAAGGGATCGCTCTGCCATTGCTCCAGCGGACCGGTCGGCACCACGTCGGTGTGTCCCGCCAGCACCATCAGCGGCGCGCTGGTTCCCAGCGTCGCCCACAGATTGGTGACGCCTTCCTTGTTCAACCACTCCAGCGTGAAGCCGATCCGGCTCAGGCGTTCGCCGATCAGTGCGCAGCAGCCGGCGTCGTCCGGCGTCAGCGAACGGCATGCGATCAGCTGTTGCGTGAGTTCGAGCGTGGCGGAACCGGTGTTCATGGCGATTCTTCTAAAGATCGCGCAGCAGGGCGTTGATGCCGACTTTCTTGCGAGTCTGCTCGTTGACACGCTTGACGATTACCGCGCAGTTCAGGCTGTAACGGCCGCCGTCTTTGGGCAGGGAACCGGCGACGACCACGCTGCCGGCCGGGACGCGGCCGTAGGAGACGGTATCGTTTTCGCGGTCATAGATCGGCGTGCTTTGGCCAATGAAGACGCCCATTGAAATTACCGAGCCTTTTTCGACAATCACGCCTTCGACGACTTCCGAGCGCGCGCCGACGAAGCAGTCGTCCTCAATGATGGTCGGACTGGCCTGCAGCGGCTCGAGTACACCGCCGATGCCGACGCCGCCGGAAAGATGCACGTTGCTGCCGATCTGCGCGCAGGAGCCGACCGTGGCCCAGGTATCGACCATGGTGCCGCTGCCGACGTGCGCGCCGATATTCACGTAGGACGGCATCAGGATGGCGC
>JBOICJ010000314.1:0-23823 GCA_050740035.1 Stenotrophobium sp.
GGGCATCAGGGCCTTGCGCTTGGCGGCTTTCAGCACCGCGAAAGTTTTTTGTAGGCGGCTCCTGCTTTTTTTAACAGCCCGGCCATGGATGGCCGGTTATTGAACAGGATGTTCATAACGTGATTCCTTCGAGCTTGGCGATGGTGAAAATATCCTTGTCGCCGCGGCCCGAGAGATTGACGACGATGTTTTTGTCCGGCCCCAGTTCCTTCGCCAGCTTTTTGGCATAGGCGAACGCGTGCGACGACTCCAGTGCCGGGATAATGCCCTCGACCAGCGTCAGTTCGTGGAACGCAGCCAACGCTGCGTCGTCATTGATCGGTGCGTAGGTGACACGGCCGAGGTCCTTGAGCCAGGCGTGCTCGGGGCCGACGCCGGGATAATCCAGACCGGCGGAGATCGAATGCGTCGGCATGATCTGGCCGTTGTCGTCGGCCATGATGTAAGTGCGGTTGCCGTGCAGCACGCCGGGACGGCCGGCGCTCAGCGGCGCGGCGTGATCGGCGGTATCGATGCCGCAGCCGCCGGCTTCGATGCCGTACATCGCGACCTCTTTGTGATCGATGAATGGATAGAACATGCCGATGGCATTGGAACCGCCGCCAACGCAGGCGACCAGCGCGTCTGGAAAGCGGCCGATCTGCTCGCGCGTCTGCGTCAGCAGTTCGCGGCCAACGACGGCGTTGAAGTCGCGCACCAGCATCGGATACGGATGCGGTCCGGCGACGGTGCCGATGATATAGAACGTATCATCGACATTCGTTACCCAATCACGCAGCGCCTCGTTGAGCGCGTCCTTGAGCGTCCTGGTGCCACTGTGCACCGGCACCACTTCCGCACCGAGCAGTTTCATGCGGTAGACGTTGGGCGACTGGCGCTGCACATCCTCCGCGCCCATGTAGACCACGCACTTGAGGCCCAGGCGCGCGGCGATGGTGGCGCTGGCGACGCCGTGCTGGCCGGCGCCAGTCTCGGCGATGATGCGGGTCTTGCCCAGGTGCTTGGCCAGCAGCGCTTGGCCGACGGTGTTGTTGACCTTGTGCGCGCCGGTGTGATTCAAGTCCTCACGCTTGATGTAAACCTGCGCCCCGCCCCATTTCCGCGTCAGCCGCTCGGCGTGATACAGCGGCGACGGCCGGCCAACGTAATGCTTCAGATCCTTATCGAGCTCGGCGACGAACGCGGCATCGCCCTTGAGCTTCTCATAGGCGTCGGTCAGTTCGCGTAGCGGCTGCATCAGCGTTTCCGCCACGAACTGGCCGCCATAAGGGCCGAAACGGCCGTGCACATCGGGATACTGATAAGTCATGAGTTCAACTCTTGGTCTGCTGTGCGCACGGCCTGCACGAACGCGCGCATTTTTTCCGGGCACTTGATACCCGGCCGTAGTTCGATGCCGCTGGAGACATCGACGGCATAAGGCCGGATGCGGCGGATGCCGTCGCCGACATTATCCGCGTTCAGCCCGCCGGCGAGTACCAGTGGCTGCGCGACCGGCTCGATCCGGCCCCAGTCGAACCGCTGGCCGCTGCCGCCCATGCCGCCCGGCGCATGGCTGTCGAGCAGCAACGCCGCGGCGGCGGGATAGCGTGCGGCCTGCTGCGCCAGTGAAACCTGTCCGCCCATCGTCACGGCCTTCATGTACGGCAGTGCAAAGCGCCCGCAGAATCCGGCATCTTCCTCGCCATGAAACTGCAGCAGATCGGGCTTGAGCGCCGCCACCGCCTGTGCGACGAAATCCGCCCCGGCATTGCTGAACAGCGCCACGACGCTCACCAGCGGCGGCAACGCCGCGCGGATCAGCGCCGCGGCATCGGCGCCGATGCCGCGCGGACTTCTGGGGACCAGCACGAATCCCACGGCATCGACGCCCAGCGCAACGGCCGCCGCCGCATCTTCGCTGCGGGTGATGCCGCAGAACTTGATGCGGGTGCGTTGCACGGAGGTATATGGCGGTTTCATGGTCGATTGGGCGTCACCCGCTCTTGGGGACATGTGCATCAATATTGTTATATTTTATTTAAAATATTAAATAATATTAAATAAAATATAACATTATTTTTTGCAACGACACGAAGAGCGGGTGCGAATTATGCCTGTTTCAGCCAGGGAACCAAGGTGTCTGCGGCGACGGCAGGGAAAATTCCGCCGGATATTCCGGCCCGACAAAGTACAGACCCTCCGGCGGCGCCTTCAAGCCCGCCTGCGCACGGTCGCGTCCGGCCAGTACCTGGGCGATCCACGGCACGGGCTGCCGACCCAGACCCACGGCGGACAAGGCGCCGATGATATTGCGCACCATGTGATGCAGAAACGCGTTGGCGCAGATGTCCATCACGATAAAATCGTGCTGCCGGAAAACAGCGATGTGCCGCAGATTGCGTATCGGCGTCGGCGACTGGCACTGGGAATGACGGAACGCCGTGAAGTCATGCGTTCCGACCAGCGCCTGCGCCGCATCGTGCATCGCCTGCGCATCGAGCCGCAGCGGCCACCATGCCGCGCGGTGTGCCAGCACCGCCGAGCGCGCACGGTGATTGTGGATGACGTAGCGATAATGCCGCGCCGTGGCACCGTAGCGTGCGTGAAAGTCGAGGCTCACGGGTTGCAGCCAGCGCAGACTGATCTCGGGCGGCAGGCTGCTGTTGCAGCCGAGCAACCAGCCATAGGCGCTGCGCTCGGCGTCGGTATCGAAATGTACGACCTGCTGAAACGCGTGAACGCCGGCATCGGTGCGACCGGCGCAACTGACATGCACCGCGTGATCGGCGATCCGCGACAGCGCCGCCTCGATTTCCTGCTGTATCGAGCGAACCTGCTTCTGCGCCTGCCAGCCGCCATACCCGGTGCCGAGGTATTCAATGCCTGCCGCCCACCGTGTCATGGCAACGATCCAGCCCGAGCCGATAAAAATAAAAAGCCTGCGACGGCCTCGACCGTCGCAGGCGGCATTGCCATCACGCCATGCGCTTGATCAGCGCTTCCGCATCTTTCTTCTGCTCGGCGCTGCCTTGCAGCATGACCTCGTTGAGCAAGGTCACCGCGGTCTCGTTGTCGCCCATGTCGACATAGGCACGGGCCAGATCGAGTTTGGTCGCCGCCTCGTCGCCGGTGGAAATGGCATGACTGTCATCCGGCATGTTGTCGAGACTGAAATCGTCATCGATCTTGACTTCATCCACCGGCAAGGTCGGTGCCGCCGCGGGTGTCACCGCCTCCTTGGCAGCCGGTTTTTCCAGATCGAAGTCGCCGAGATTGAATTCCAGCGTATTGTCGCTCGGGCCGGCCGCCGGGGCCTCCGGTTTCTTCGACGCAGCTGCCGTGGGCACAGCGGTGGTGACCGCGTCGAAATCTTCCAGGCTGAAATCCAGCGTGTGCGCGGAAGGCTGGACTGGCGCCGGCCTGGCCGCTGCCGGCGCAGGCTCCTTGACCGGCTCATCAAAAGCCAGATCGACGTCATGCTCCAGCGATCTCGCATCAAGATTGCCGCCACCGGCGAACAGCTCGGAATCCGGCATCAACTGATGCCCCATGATCGCGATTTTCTGCCATTCTGCAGGACCGATTTCCGGCTTGAGCGTCTCGGCGGTTTCCTGAAACTCCAGCGCCTTGCCGGCGCGGAAATAGGTTTCAGCCAGTTTGGTGCGGATGTCGGTGCGCTTCGGTTCTTTCTTGGCGGCATTGCTCAACAGCAGCGCGGCCTCGTCGTAGAGTCCGTAAGCCAGATGGAAATCGGCTTCGGTGATCGGATCGTCGCCATCGAGGTCGACCTTCATGGTCTCGGCCTCGAACTTGCCGGTGACATCGAAATCAACCGTATCGGCGCTGATGCCCTTGCTTGCCTTGGTATCGAGCGGCGCATCGATCATCTGCGTCGAATCGAACTGCGGCAACTGCGCGGTGTCTTCGAGCGCCGGCAATTTCTGCGCGGCAGCGACGGCAGCCGCGGCGGGCAGATCGGGAATCTTGACTGCGGAAACGGTGCCGGCAGCCGGCTGTTGCGGTATCCCGAACTTCAATCCCTGTATCGGCTCGATCTTGCTGCGCGCTTTGGCGCCCTGGCGTTTCTTCCAGGCCTGCAACCCCAGCAATCCCAGCAGCAGCACTCCGAGCGCGGCGATCAGGGGATACAGCAATCCCTGCAACGACTCGCCGGGCACGGTAACGACCTTGGGCTTGGCCGGTGCAGGTTGAGCCGGCGGAATCGGTTGCGGTTGTGCCGACGGCACCGGCTGTTCGGTGGCATTAGCCGGCGGCGCCGTTTCAGCGTTCTGAGTCGGCACGCTGCCCGGCAAGGTATCGTCCGGTGCGGCGGTCTCGGCGGCCGGTGCAGCGGGTGCCGGTGCGGCTGCCGCCGTCCCTGGCTTAGCCGGTTCGGCATATGCGCTTTCTGCCGCAGCCTGGGCACTGGCCGATGCCGCAGCGCCTGCCGCGGGTGCCGCGCTCTGTGCCGCGACCGCTGGCGCAGGTTCTTCAGCAGTCGCCTCCGCAGGCGGGGCGCTCGCGACTTCCTGTTTTGGGGTGCTCGCCGCTTCGCTGGCAGCGGCGGACTGCTCGGCAACCGCCGGCTTGGCATGCTTCGCTCGCCGGACAGGCTTGGCCGCAGTGCGGCCCGCCGCGTGCCCGCGCTTGATCTGTTCGATGCGCTCGGCCGCCGCCGCCGGGCTGATCGCGCGCATCTGCGTCAGCGTCGGCACCTTGAGCATCGCGCCTTTCTGCACATGCAGGCGACCATCGTCGAATGCGCGCGGATTGGCATCGTGTATCGCCAGCATCACCTGGTTCATCGTCACCGCATCGTCGCTGCGCAACTGCGTCGCGATATGCCAGAGCGTCTCACCCGCCTTGACCGGACCATAATCACCGGGAGCGGCCGATGCCGGCGCAAATTCGCTGGCCTCGGGCGCCACTGGCGACACCGGCGAGGCTTGCGCAGCCTCGACCGGAGCGGCAGATGCCGCTGCCTCCGGCGTCGCAGCCTGGGCCGGTACCGGCGTGGGTGCAGCCGGTTGGGTCACCGCGGCTTCAGCAGCAGCCGCAGTCGTCGTGGCCGTCGCGACGGCAGGCTCGGAATAATCGGGCGGATCCAGCAGTACCGTATAAGCGCGCATCAGCTGCGTGCTCTTGGAATTCACATCCAGCAGAAAACTCAGGAACGGGTCGTGCGCAATCTTGTTGCTGGAAACGACGATCTGCGAGGTGCCATTCTCAGTCTGCACCTGGAAATTCAGCGAGCTCAGATAGGCGGAGCGCTCGATGCCCGCCTTGGCAAAGTCATCGTTGTCGGCCACCTTCACCTGCAAGGCAGCCGCATCCTCGGCGCTCACGTCATGCAGCGGAATAACAGCGCTAAAACGCTGGTTCAACTGTGAATGAACGCTGATCTCACCCAGTGACAAGGCAAACGCCGTTGTCAGCCAAAGGCCAGGGGCCACTGCCAAAACCAGAGCAATCTTTCGCAACATGATGTTTCCCCGCACTTAAAATCCGTGACCCGTTTAATCAACCGGCACACATTAACGAGCTTCGTTAATTAACGCACGTAAGCCCTTTTATACACTATAAATAGTCACGAACCAAGTCGGCAATAACCCCGCGCCCGAACAGGTCGGCCGGACCGCAATCACACGGCGGCATCATGCCTGCAACAGTATTCGCAGCATGCGCCGCAACGGCTCCGCCGCGCCCCACAGCAGCTGGTCGCCAACCGTGAAGGCGCCGAGATACTCCGGCCCCATGTTGAGCTTGCGCAGACGACCGACGGCGACGTTGAGCGTGCCGGTCACCGCCACCGGCGTCAGCTCCTTCATCGAAGCCTCGCGGGTGTTCGGCACCACACGCACCCATTCGTTGTCGGCGGCGATCAGCGCCTCGATCTCGGCCAGCGGCACGTCCTTCTTCAGCTTGATGGTCAGCGCCTGCGAGTGACAGCGCATCGCGCCGATGCGCACGCACAAACCATCCACCGGCACTGGCGCACTTTCACGGCCCAGGATCTTGTTGGTCTCGGCCTGCCCTTTCCATTCTTCCTTCGACTGACCGTTATCGAGCTGCTTGTCGATGTACGGAATCAGCGAGCCCGCCAGCGGCACGCCGAAGTTCTGCGCAGGGAAATCGCCGGCGCGCTGCGTCGCCGCAACCTTGCGGTCGATATCGAGAATCGCGGAACCCGGATTCTTCAACTCCGATTCAACGGCGGATTCGAGCACGCCCATCTGCGACAGCAGCTCGCGCATGTTGGCCGCACCCGCACCGGAGGCCGCCTGGTAGGTCATCGCCGACATCCACTCGACCAGATCGGCCTTGTAGAGCGCACCGAGGCCCATGAGCATCAGCGACACCGTGCAATTGCCGCCGATGTAGTTCTTCACGCCCTTGCCGAGCGCGGCGTCGATCACCGGCTTGTTGACCGGGTCGAGGATGATAATGGCATCGTCCTTCATGCGCAGCGCGCTGGCGGCGTCGATCCAGTAGCCGTTCCAGCCGCTGGCGCGCAGCTTGGGATAAATCGCGTTGGTGTAGTCGCCGCCCTGGCAGGTGATGATGATGTCCATCGCCTTGAGCGCATCGACGCTGTTGGCATCCTTCAGCGCCGGCGTGTCCTTGCCGTCGAGCTTCGGACCTGGCCCACCGGCCGCAGACGTGCTGAAGAAATGCGTTTCGACCAGGGCGAAATCGTTTTCTTCCTGCATGCGCTGCATCAGCACCGAACCGACCATGCCGCGCCAACCCACCATGCCTAACTTCTTCATCTTCGTTCTCTCTTACTTCTTCAGAGCCATCACAACCGCTTCGCCCATTGCCTTGGTGCCGACGATGCTCTCGCCTTTCTGCGCGATGTCGCCGGTACGATAGCCCGCCTTCAACACCGCTTTCACCGCCGCATCGATGCGATCCGACAAGTCCACGCGATTGAACGTGTACTTGAACATCATCGCCATCGACAGGATGGTCGCCAGCGGATTGGCCTTGTTCTGACCCGCGATGTCCGGCGCGCTGCCGTGACTCGGCTCGTACAGGCCCTTGTTGTTCACGTCGAGCGAGGCCGACGGCAGCATGCCGATCGAGCCCGCGAGCATGGACGCTTCATCAGACAGGATATCGCCGAAAATGTTTCCGGTGACCATCACGTCGAACTGCTTCGGATTCTTCACCAACTGCATCGCCGCGTTATCGACGTACATGTGCGTCAACTCAACATCGGGATACTCCTTGCCGACCCCGATCACCACTTCGCGCCACAGGCGCGAGGTTTCGAGCACGTTTTCCTTGTCCACCGAGCACACACGCTTGCTGCGCTTGCGTGCCGCCTCAAAAGCAATACGTGCGATGCGTTCCACTTCCGGCGCGCTGTAGTGCATGGTGTCGAAGCCTTCGTCGGAACCGTCGGCGGCCTTGCGGCGGCCGCGCGGCTGACCGAAGTAGATATCGCCGGTCAACTCGCGCAGGATCAGGATGTCGAGGCCCGCAATCACTTCTGGCTTGAACGACGAAGCCGCCGCCAGTTCTTCATACGCCAGCGCCGGACGCAGGTTGGCGAACAGGCCCAGATCCTTGCGGATGCCGAGGATGCCCTGCTCCGGTCGCACCGCACGCGGCAGGCTGTCGTACTTGGGACCACCGACGGCGCCCATCAGGATGGCATCGGCCGCGCGCGCCGCAACCTGCGTGGAGGGCGGGTACGGATGGCCCTCGGCGTCGTAAGCCGCACCGCCGAGATGACCGAAGCTCCACTCGAATTTTTCGCCTTCGACGCGCAGCAGTTCCAGCACCTTGACCGCCTCAGCCATGATTTCCGGGCCGATGCCGTCGCCGGGCAATATCAAAATTTTTGCAGTCATTTTTTCAGTTCGTCTTGTAGGCAATGAATCTCAGGCGGACGTAATCCGCCGTCCAGAGTCCCGCGGCATCGCAAAGCAGCGGGCGTAAATTTTCAGTCGCTTCATCCAGCAGCGCATTCTGTTGATCCGGCGAGACCCGCGCCAGAAAAGACTGCGCAAATGTCACCAACCAGCCACGCACATCCGTCGGCAACGGCGTCGGCCGGGCGTAGGTTTCGATACGCTCGACCCTGAATCCGTTACGCCGCAGGCGTTCGCCATATTCATCCGCCGAAGGGAAATACCAGGGATCGGCGCCTGCCGCATCCAGTCCGCGCTTGCGCAACGCCGCGTGCAGCGCTTCGCGAATCTGCGCGACATTGCCCTGCCCGCCCATTTCGGCGACAAAGCGGCCTTGTGCACGCAGCGCGCGATGAACCCCGGCAATCACCGCATCCGGGTCGTGCTTCATCCAGTGCAGCGCCGCGTTCGAGAACACGGCATCGAACTCGTTGCCGAATACGAGTTGCTGGCCATCCATCACCCGCACATCCAGCCCGCGTGCCCGCGCAGCGGCCGCCAGCTCGGCGCTGGCATCGGCGCCGACGACCGCGCACCCGGCATCGACGATCCGTTGCGTCAGCACGCCGTCGCCGCACCCGAGATCGAGCACGCGCTCGCCAGCCTGCGGCGCCAGCCATTGCAGCAGCGTCGCGCCCAGGGCCGGCACGAACCCGCCATGACGGGCATAGTCGTCGCTGCGCCAAGCTTGTGCGCGATTCATTGGGCGAACAACCAAGGTGCTTCAGCCTTGCGCCGCACTTCATAGGCGCGGATCGCGTCGGCGCTCTGCAGGGTCAGGTCAATTTCATCGAGGCCACGCACCAGACAATCCTTGCGGAAAGCGTCGATCTCGAATCTGTAGGCGTTCCCGCACGGCAGCTTCACCACCTGTTCCGGCAGATCGATGGTGAACTGCGCGGCGGGATTCTTCGCCACGCCTTCAAAAATCGCCTGCACCTCTTCCGGCTTCAGGATGATTGGCAGGAAACCGTTCTTGAAGCTGTTGTTGAAAAAAATATCGGCGTAACTCGGTGCGATCACCGCGCGAAAACCGTAGTCGTCCAACGCCCACACCGCGTGTTCGCGTGAGGAACCACAACCGAAGTTTTCGCGCGACAGCAGGATCTGCGCGCCCCGATGCGCCGGCTGGTTCAGCACGAAATCCGGATTCGGCCGGCGATTGGCGACCGGGATGTCGAGATCGCCGGAATCCAGGTAACGCCAGTCGTCGAACAGGTATTGGCCGAAGCCGGTACGCTTGATCGACTTCAGGTATTGCTTGGGGATGATCGCGTCGGTGTCCACGTTGGGACGATCCAGTGGCGCGATGCGCGCCGTTACTTGAGTGAATGCCTTCATGTCGATTCCCGGTTTACAACGTCATTTCCAAACGCCGGCTATCCGGCACCGGCGAGCGTTCGCGATCGCCGCGAAACTTGTGTTCTCGCACAAACTTCAAACCAATCCCTTCGTACAGCTTCTGCGCGCGCGGATTGGTCACCGCCACGTCCAGCGCATAGCGCCTGAATCCCTGCTTGCACGCCTCGGCCATCTGAAAATTCAGCATCGCCGCACCGACGCCCTGCCCGCGACATTCCGGTGCGACGCCGAAGTTGGCGACATACCACATGTCCTTGGTAACCGGTTTCATCATCGGGGCCACTTGCAAGGCGCGCTTGATAACTCCGGGCACTGCCGCCAACGGATAAAACGCCAGCACCTGTTTGACGAAACCCAGTGTCAGTCGCAGATCGTCGCTGCCGCTGTAGAACGCACCGACACCGACGACGCGGCCTTCACGCTCGGCAACCCAGTGGTTGCGATAGCCCTGATAGCCGCTGCCGTCGGCAAACGCGTGACGCAGGAAATCCAACGCCACCTTGCCCGCACTCCACAGGATGTAGTCGAAGGCCTCAGGCCCGGCGCTGTAGACCATCGGCGCAGCCGCCATCGCATCCGCAGCAGTTGCCGGTCTGAAATTCAGCGTCATGTCAGAACGATCTCACGTCGACGAAATGTCCGGCAATGCCGGCAGCGGCGGCCATTGCCGGCGACACCAGATGGGTACGCCCGCCCTGACCCTGGCGGCCTTCGAAATTGCGGTTGCTGGTGCTGGCGCAGCGCTCGCCCGGTTCCAGCCGGTCGGCATTCATCGCCAGACACATCGAGCACCCTGGCTCACGCCACTCGAAACCCGCAGCGAGAAAAATCTTGTCCAACCCCTCGGCCTCAGCCTGCTGCTTCACCAGACCACTGCCCGGCACCACCATCGCCAGTTTCACATTCGCTGCGCGGGTCTTGCCCTTGACGACGTTGGCCGCCGCACGCAAATCCTCGATCCGCGAGTTGGTGCAGGAGCCGATGAAGACCTTGTCGATCTGGATCTGCTCGATCGGCGTGTTCGCGGCCAATCCCATGTAGGTCAGTGCCTTCTCCATGCCCGAACGCTTGACCGCATCGCTCACCTGCGCCGGGTCCGGGACCCTGCCTGCGACCGGCAAAACCATTTCCGGCGAAGTGCCCCAGGTCACCTGCGGCTGGATGCCGGCGGCCTCGATCACAATCTCATGATCGAAGCGTGCGTCCGCATCGCTGTGCAGGGTTTTCCACCAGGCGATCGCCTTGTCGAGATTCACGCCCTTGGGCGAGAACGGGCGGCCCTGCACGTATTCGATGGTGGTGTCGTCCACCGCGATGATGCCCGCGCGCGCACCGGCCTCGATCGCCATGTTGCAGACCGTCATGCGACCTTCCATCGACAGCGCGCGGATCGCCTCGCCGGAAAATTCAACGGTGTAGCCGGT
Organism: Stenotrophobium sp.; assembly: GCA_050740035.1. Lineage (GTDB taxonomy): Bacteria > Pseudomonadota > Gammaproteobacteria > Nevskiales > Nevskiaceae > Stenotrophobium. The sequence goes on from JBOICJ010000314.1 coordinate 10,688, forward strand.
GCCGCCGGCGGTGCCGATCCTGCCGATGACCGCCAGCACGATGTCCTTGGCGGTAATGCCGGGACCGACGTTGCCGCGCACGGTGACGCGCATGTTCTTCGATTTTTTCAGCACCAGCGTCTGTGTCGCCAGCGCGTGCTCGACTTCCGAGGTGCCGATGCCGAAAGCCAGTGCGCCGAATGCGCCGTGGGTTGAGGTGTGCGAGTCGCCGCAGACCACGGTCATGCCCGGCAAGGTCGCGCCCTGCTCGGGGCCGATGACATGGACGATACCCTGGCGCAGATCGTTCATGCGGAATTCGGTGATGCCGAACTCGGCGCAGTTGCTGTCCAGCGCGTCGACCTGCGTGCGCGAGATCGGATCGACGATGCCAGCGCTTCTGTCGGTGGTCGGCACGTTGTGATCGGCCACTGCCAGATTGGCCGCCGTGCGCCAAGGCTTGCGGCCATTCAGACGCAGCCCATCAAAAGCCTGCGGACTGGTCACTTCGTGCACCAGATGCCGGTCGATGTAGATCAATGCCGAACCGTCGCCGCTGTCGCGCACGATATGCGCATCCCACAACTTGTCGTATAGCGTTTTTTGCATGTCACACCTCGTTGATGCCGCGCATCTTAGGCGTGTCATTCACATAACTCCAATGAATCGTTTTTATATATTTCATTCCATTTGTGCATAATATCCATCATGGATACGCAAGCGCTCTCTGCTTTTGTCGAAGTCGCGGACTCCGGCTCGTTCTCACGCGCCGCCGGGATGCTGCATTTGTCGCAACCGGCGATCAGCAAGCGCATCGCCGCACTGGAAGGGCAACTGGGAAAATCCCTGTTCGACCGCGTCGGCCGCAACATCAAGTTGACCGATGCCGGCCGCACGCTGCTGCCCTATGCACGCCGCGCCCTGCAGGATGTGGAAGACGGACGCCGCGCGCTCTCGCATCTGTCTGACCGGATCGGCGGCCGGCTGTCGATCGGCACCAGCCACCACATCGGGCTGCACCGCCTGCCGCCGGTATTGCGCGAATTCACCCGGTTGTATCCCGACGTTGATCTCGACATCCATTTCATGGACTCCGAAGTGGCCTGCCAATCCGTGCTGGCCGGCAAACTGGAACTGGGCATCGTCACGCTGCCGACGCAGGCGTTGCCGCACCTGGAGATGCGACTGATCTGGCCGGACCCGCTGGTCGCGGTGATAGCGCCGGAACATCCGCTCGCGGGCAAAAAGCGCGTCGCGCTGCCGGAACTGGCGAAGTACCCGGCGGTGATGCCCGATGAATCCACCTACACGCACCGCATCGTCAAAGCCGAGCTGCAAAAGCATGGCGTCGAACCGCATGTGCGGCTCGCCACCAATTACCTGGAGACGTTGAAGATGCTGGTCGGAATCGGTCTGGGCTGGAGCGTGCTGCCGCGTTCGATGCTGGACTCTTCGATCCTCGCGCTGAATGTCAGCGGCCTGCACATGCAACGCGAACTGGGCGTGGTCTGGCACGAGCGGCGCACGCTCTCCAGCGGCGCGCGCGTGCTGCTGAAACAACTGCAAAGCTGAGACAGCTACCGCTGTCGCAGCCTGCGCCAGATCATCAGCAGAAAAACCAGTACGACCACTACGATCGCGCACCAGATTCCGGTTTTGCCGCGCTCGGCCCATGCCAGCAGCCATTCACGATTGTCGGCGCCGTAATCGCCCAGATAAACCCAGAATGGCACGCTGACCAGCGCCGCGATGCCATCGAGCAAGATGAATTTGAGCGGCGACACGCGCCGGCTCCACCCCGCCACGATGAAAATGGGCGCACGCAGTCCGGGCAGAAAACGCGCGATCAACAGCAGGCGATTGCCGTAGCGGTCGAACTTCTGCTGGACCTGCAGACGCCGCCTGGGAGTGATCAGACAGGCGACCCAACGCCAGGTCATCACGCGTTCGCCGAAGTGCCGTCCCATCATGAACATGGCCCAGTCGCCCAGCAAAACACCCGCCATGCAGACGCCGAACATGACGTGCACGTTGGCGTATCCCAGTTCCGAGATGACGCCGCCCGCCAACAGCACGATATCCTCTGGCACCGGCAGGCCCACGCCGCAGAGCAGCAGCACGAGAAATACGGAAAGATAATCGTATTCAGTGAACAGCCGGACCAGCGTATCCAGATCAATCATCGGTTGCGCCCGGCGCCACGACCTGAAGCCGGCAACGGCTTCATGCAGCCGAGTCTGGGATGCGCGGTGTCGCCGGCACTACATCGGCATTCTGCGCACGGTTGCGCAGGTAATGGTCCATCAGCACCAGCGCCATCATCGCCTCGCCGATGGGCGTGGCGCGGACTCCGACGCAGGGATCGTGACGGCCGGTGGTACGCATCTCGGTCGCGGCGCCGGTTTCGTCGATGCTCCTTCCCGGCGTGGTGATACTGGAGGTCGGCTTGATCGCATAGCGGGCGTAGACGGTCTGACCGGTGGAGATGCCGCCGGAGATGCCGCCGGAGTGATTGCCGAGGAATCCCTGCGGCGTCAGTTCGTCGCGGTGCCCGGTACCGCGCATCTCGACCACGCGCATGCCGTCGCCGATCTCGACGCCCTTGACCGCGTTGATCGACATCAGCGCGTAGGCCAGCTCCGCGTCCAGGCGGTCGTACACCGGTTCACCCAGACCCGGCGGCACGTTGCAGGCTTCGACATAGAGCCGCGCGCCAATCGAATCGCCCTCGCTGCGCAGCGTATCCACCAGCGCTTCGAGTTCCGGCACGCGCGCCGGGTCGGCGCAGAAAAACGGATTGCGGTTGACCGCGTCCCAATCGCGCGGCTCGCAGCGAATCCCGCCCATTTGCTCGAGGCAGCCGCGTATCGTGACACCGAGTTTTTCGCGCAGATATTTTTTCGCGATGGCTCCGGCCGCGACGCGCACGGCGGTTTCGCGCGCACTGGCGCGCCCGCCGCCGCGATGATCGCGGATGCCATATTTCTGCACATAGGCGTAGTCGGCGTGATTCGGCCGGAACACCTGCTTGATCTTCTCGTAGTCGTAGCTGCGCTGGTCGGTGTTGCGGATCAGCAACGCGATCGGCGTGCCGGTGGTCCTGCCCTCGAACACGCCGGACAAAATCTCGACTTCGTCGGCTTCCTTGCGCTGGGTCACGTACTTCGAGGTACCCGGTTTGCGACGATCCAGTTCCGGCTGGATATCGGCCGCCGACAGCGCCAGCCCCGGCGGACAGCCATCGACCACGCAGCCGATGGCCGGGCCGTGGCTTTCGCCGAAACTGGTGACGCAGAACATCCTGCCGAAAGTGTTTCCGGACATGGCTATAGGCTCTTGATCAGATCTTCGCGGGTTATCAGGAACACGCCGTCGCCACCGTGCTCGAATTCCGCCCAGGTCACCGGCAATCGCGGCCAGCGCCGCTCGAATTCCTCGACGCTGCCGCCAACCTCGCAGACCAGCAGTCCGCCTGCGGCCAGATATTCCGGCGCATCGCAAAGAATGCGGGCGACGATATCCATGCCGTCGGCGCCGGCCGCCAGCGCCATGCGCGGCTCGTGATGGTATTCGGCGGCGAGTTGTTTCCACTCCGCCACCGGCACATAGGGCGGATTGGTCACGATCAGGTCATACGGCCCGTTCAGCGCCTGGAACAGGTCGCTCTTGATCGCCGCGACACGCTCGCCGAGATGATGGCGCGCGATATTACGCCGGCAAATCTCCAGCGCGCCTGCGGACAACTCGCCCAGATCGACTGCGGCCTGCGGAAACGCCTGCGCGCAGGCGATGCCGATGCAGCCGCTGCCGGCGCAGAGATCGAGGATGCGCGACGGCGCGCGGGTCAGCCACGGCGAAAATTGATTGACGATCAGTTCGGCGATGGGCGAACGCGGAATCAACACGCGCTCGTCCACTTCAAACTCCAGCCCGCAGAACTCGATCCGGCCGAGCAGATACGCCGCAGGTTTACGCGTCTTTACACGCTGGCGCAGCAACTTCAATGCCGCCGCGCGTTCTGAAGCGGTAACCGCCGCCTCCAGATACAACGCCGGCAGATCGGATGACAGATGCAATGCGTGCAAGACCAGATGAAACGCTTCGTCCAATGCGTTGTCCGTGCCATGGCCGAAATGCAAGCCGGCGCGACCGAACTCACTGGCGCCCCAGCGCACCAGGTCGCGTACGGTCTTCAACGCTGAGATGTCCTGCGAACGCGGCATGGCCAATGGTGAGCTGTGGGATAATCCAGAACGGGCCGCAATTATGCGTTGCCGCCGCGCTGCACGGCAATTTTGCGACTCGCCATCATCGGCCTGTGTACGGCACGCAGGGTGATGAGTCTTGAATGTCCCCGATCCATTCCCCCCACGTCTGCTGCAACGCGCGCGCTCATGAAATCCAAATCCACCGCCATCGTCTTTGCCCTGATCGCGCTGCTTGCAGGACTGGCGGTGAGTAGCATCATCTGGGGCCCGCGCCCCGCAAAGCTGCAATCCGGCAGCCTGCTGTCGCCACCGCGGGCGATCCCCGAGTTTGCGCCGATGACCGCCGATGACGGATCGGCATTCACGCGCAGTTCGCTCGATGGACACTGGAGCTTGCTGTATCCCGGTTACACCCACTGCCCGGACGTCTGCCCCACCACGCTGGCCCTGCTCGCGGTATTGACCCGGACCAGAGCTCAGGCCAGGCATCCGGTGCGGATCGTGTTTCTCTCGATCGATCCGGCGCGCGATACCCCCCAGCGGCTGCGCAGCTACGTGCACGCGTTCAATCCAGGCTTCATCGGCATCACCGCGCAGGAACCGGTCCTGGCGGCGTTCTGCAGAATCTTCGGCATCGCCTATGCCAAAGAGACGGACGCCGGCACCGCGCAGTACACGATGGACCACTCCAGTACGCTGATTCTGATCGACCCCAAGGGACGCATCGCCGCCTACTTCTCGCCGCCATTCGAGTTGCAGACACTGGGAGCCGACCTGAAGGCCGCACTGTCAGCCGACTAGCCCAAACTGATACATTGTGTCTGCGATACGCGCGCTCGGCAGTCACCCGCTCTCGCCTGAATGAAGAAATTACTGTTTTATTTCATAAAATATTAATATAATTATATGTTAATTTATAACAATTTTATTCGCCCTGAATTAAACAGCGGGTGCGCCAGATGAGCCGCGAAACACCGACCGCCGCAGGTTTCAGCGATCAGCTGTTCGCCACCGTCCAGTTGTGCCTGCCGACACGCTTCCTGTCCTGGTTGATGTTCAAGCTGACCCGCGTGCAGTGGCGTGCGTTCAAGAACATTTTCATCCGCGTCTTCATGCACCAGTTCCAGATCAGCCTGGCCGAGGCGCAGATCGAGCGCGCGGAGAATTTTCACTCGTTCAACGATTTCTTCACCCGCGCGCTGAAACCGGACGCGCGACCCATCGCACCGGCGCCGGCGTTCATCTCGCCGGTGGATGGCACCATCAGCCAGCTCGGCCCGATCCACGACGGGCGCATCTTCCAGGCCAAGGGCCACGATTACTCGGCGGTAGAACTGTTCGGCGGCGACGCGCTGACCGCGCGCGAATTCGCCGGCGGCGAGTTCTGCACCATCTATCTGGCACCGTACAACTATCACCGCATCCACATGCCCGCCAACGCGCGCCTGCGGCACTGGCGCTACGTGCCGGGGCGCCTGTTCAGCGTCAACCCGGCGACCGCGCGCGCGATGCCCAACCTGTTCGCCCGCAACGAGCGCGTGATCGCCGTGTTCGACACCGACAAGGGCCCGCTGGCGATGGTGCTGGTCGGCGCACTGTTCGTCGGCAGCATCGAAACCGTCTGGGCCGGTCAGATCAGCCCGCCGCACAAGCGCAGCAGCGAAGGCGGCAATTTCATCGAACCATCCCCGATCGTGCTCGGACGCGGCGAAGAAATGGGGCGCTTCAACATGGGCTCGACCGTGATCCTGCTGACCGCGGCCGGCGCCGTGCACTGGGATGGCATCGCACTGCCCGGCGCGACCGTGCGCATGGGCCAGGCGCTGGGCCGCTGAACGATCGGCCGTCGTCGCACTCCAAACATCGATATGACGATCAGGTTTTCCCCGGTAATGTCCGCGCTCAGGCTGGCGACCTGCATCACGCTGGCCGCGAGCCTGGCGACGACGCCGCTCTATGCCGCCAACGCCGCCATCGATCTGCCGCAGCTGGGCGATCCCGCCGACAACGCACTCTCGCCCGCGCAGGAATACAAGCTGGGCAGCGAAGTGGTCGCCGAGCTTTATGCCAACGACTACATCGTCGATGACCCGGAAGTCGAGGACTACCTCAACAAAATAGGCCAGGACCTGGCCGCCCACAGCGCCACCAAGCCGCCGCCGCTGACGTTCTTCATGGTCGGCGATCCGCGCATCAACGCATTCGCCCTGCCCGGCGGTTTCATCGGCATCAACATCGGTCTGTTCCTGGCGGTGCGCAACGAAAGCGAGCTGGCCGGCGTGTTCGGCCATGAAATGGCGCACGTCACCCAGCGCCATATCGCGCGTTCGCAGCAAGACAACACCGTTGCCAACGCGTTGACCTGGGCCGGCGTACTGGCGGCGATTCTGGCCGGCTCGGTTTCAAATCCCAATCTGGTGCTGGGCGCGATCAGCGCCGGTCAGGCGATCAACTACCAGCGCCAGATCAGCTATACCCGCGCCCACGAGCAGGAGGCCGACCGCATCGGCATCCGCACCATGGCCGCGGCCGGCTTCGATCCCAATGGCATGGCGACTTTTTTTGAACGCCTGGAGCAGCAATCGCGCCTGTACGGCAGCCGGCTGCCGGAAATTCTGCTGACGCATCCGCTCAGCACCACGCGCATCGCCGAAGCGCGCGCACGCATCGCCGAAATGCCAAAGATCGTGCACAAGGATTCCATCGATCTTTCGTTGCTGCAGGCCCGCGTCAGGGTGATGGCGGTGCAACGGCCGAGCGAGGCTACCGACTACTTCGGCGGCGAACTGGCCGCCGGTCACGATACGCCCGCCACCCGCTACGGCTACGCCGACGCACTGCTGCAAATGGGACGCACGGATGAGGCGCTCAAGGTGCTGGCACCGGCGCTGCAACAGTTGCCGCAACAGGCCCAGATCAATCTGCTCAAGGCGGAAATCCAGCTGGCCGCGCACCAGACGCCACAGGCGCTGGCCACTTATGCCCAGGTCTTCAAGTGGTATCCGAATTACGCGCCGGGAATACTGGCCTACGCCGATGCGCTGATCAGCAGCGGCAACCCCGATCAGGCGCGCCGCATGCTGATCGACAAGCAGCCGGTGCTGGCACCGCGCTTCGAGGTCTACAGCCTGCTGGCGCAGGCCGCACGGCAAATGGGCAATCTGCCGGAGTCCGCCTACCAGATGGCGACCTATCTCTATCTACGTGGCGACAAAGGCAATGCGCTCGCGCAACTCGACGCCGGGCTGCGCCTGCCGAATCTCGACGGCCAGGAGAAAGCCAAGCTGATTGCGCGCCGGCAGGAGATCCGCAACCAGTTGCCCGACAACTGGCGTCCGAATCGCAACGACTCCGGACAATTCCGCAATCAGGCTTTGCGGTAAGACCTGCTCAGGGCTTCGGTGCCTTGAGGATTTGCTGACTACGCAACCAGTCAAGGCAGTCCTGCAACATCACCTGCAAGCTTTGCGGCTGATAGCCGAGTTCAGCGACGGCGCGCCGGCTGTCGCAGTAGATGTTTTGCGACAGCAGTTCGACCGCATCGCGGGTGATATCCGGCGTGCGCCCGAACAGGGGTGCCAGCCATTCTTCGACACGCGCATAGATATTCAGCACCGGCGGTGGCAGTACCGCGACCCTGCGCTTCAGACCGAGGAGATTGCCGATCTCCCTGACCAGCCCGAGATAGCTGGTGCCCGGCCCGCCGAGCAGGTAATTGGCGCCGATGCGACCGCGCTCGGCGGCAACGATATGCATGCGCGCGACCTCGCGGGCGTGGCAGAAGCTGCCGCCGCCGGGCGGCACCGCCGGCAGGCGTCCCGCCTGCACCAGCCGGAACATGCGCGACCAGTTGCCGGTGTCGTAGGCGCCGATGATGTTGGACGGATTCAGGATCACTGCCGGCAACCCGCGCGTAAGGCCGCGGCGCACTTCACGTTCCGCCAGGGCCTTGCTGCGCACGTAATTGATTTTTTCGGCATTGCCGCGCGTCGGCGTGTCCTCACTGATAGTGCCGCCGTGCAACCCGTAGGCGACGATGCTGGAGGTGTGCACGAATCGCTTGGCGCCGGCGTCGAGCGCCGCCCGCACCATGTTGCGCGTACCCTTGATGTTGACCTTGGTCTGCTCAGCGTGCGATTTGGCCCAGAGACTGGTATTGCCGGCGACATGGAAGACGCAGCCGACACCCGGCCGGATCAGGTTTTTCAGGCTCTGCGCATCGGTGACATCGCCCACCACCCGCTTCAGCGGCAGGTGCGAAATGAGACGGATGTCCGAATGCTGGCGATGCATGGCCGTGACCTGCCAACCCTGCTCCAGCAATTGCTCGATCAGGTTGATGCCGACACATCCGGTTGCCCCGGTGACGAATGCAGTCCTGGCCACGTTGTCCCTCCCTAGACCGCGCTCAAGATGCCACGAGCAGAACAGCGACACAATCCGGTGGTTGCCGCAGGCCTGCCCGTGGCTGCGGAACGCGCCTTCAGGCAGGCTTGATCACATCTTCGACCGGCGCGATCGAGCCCCACTGCTTGCAACTGGGGCACTGCCAGAACAACTGGCGCGGATTGAAGCCGCAGTGGCTGCACTGGTAGCGCGGCGCCGACTCCATCAGTTTCTTCAAGGCCTGCCGCAGGCTGGCGGCCGCCTTGTCCAGCCCCGCGGTCACGACCTCCGGCCGCTGCTCCAGCACTTCGAGGAATTCCGCGAACAAGGCGCGGGTGGGCTGGATTTCCAGACCCGTCGCCAGATGATTGAGGGGGTCCATCCCTTCCTGCCGCATCAACTGTGCTTCGGCCAGGATCGGGATACCGGCTCCGGACTGTTCGCGGACATCCTTGAGGAACAGCATGTAAGCCGTAAGGTCGCCGGACTTCTCGTAGCACCGCTGCAACGGCTTCAACAGTTCGGGCAAAAATCGCGGGTTCTGGTCGAACGCCAGCAGATAGCGCTTCACCGCCTGCGGGAAATCTTCACGCGCTTCGGCCAGCGCCGCCAGCATCAGACTCGCGCGGACGCAGCTCTTGTCCTTATCGAGGGCCTTCTGCGCCAGCTTCTCGGCCTCGGCGTATTTCTTGCCGCGACGGGCTTCTTCGGCCAGCTCGCAGATGTACTGCGCGATATTGCCGCGCCGCGATTCACCGCGCGCGGCCTCGAGTCTTTGCGCCGCCTCGATCGCCTGCTTCCAGTCGCGCTGCTGTTCATAGACGCCAACCAGCTGCTCCAGCGCAGCCGCCACGAACAGGCCTTCGGCGGCAAGGTCGTTGAACAAGGCCTCGGCGCGATCCATCAATCCGGCTTTCGCATAATCCTGTGCCAGTTCGAACCTGACCTGGTGCCGGGTCTGCGGCTTCAGCTGGGGGCGCGCCAGCAGCGTCTCATGGATACGCAGCGCCCGATCGATTTCGCCGCGCTTGCGAAAAAGATTGCCCAGGGTCAGGTGCAACTCGGCCGTCGATTGATCGAATTCCGCGGCCTGGGTCAGGGCGGCAATGGCTTCGTCGGGGTCATCCGCCGTGAGATGCGTCAGCAAACCGCCCAGTTGCTCGGCGTCCATGGCCCGCTGCTCGGGTTGCGGCATGCGCCGCGCCAGAACCCAGCCCAGAACGGCGCCCATGGGCAGCAGCAGCCACGCCAGCAGACTATCGAACATGGAGACGATTCCGGTTATTTCTTGTCGGCTTCAACCGGCAGATTACGCAGGTTCCTGAGTTCGGTTTCATTGTCATGCAGTTTGCGCCGCAGCTGGCGGATCTGGCTTTTCAGCGAAAACACGCGTGTCATGGTCAGCCCCAGCGTCAGCAGGACGGCAATCGAGAACACGCCGAGGATCAAGGCAATCAAGGGAATCTGCACCGACCCGAACAGGTAGTAGAAGGTCACGGGCATGGCGTTGAAATAGCCGATGCTGGCCCCCAGGCAGAGTACGACGACAAGCAGGATGACTATGAGGATTCTGGGCATGTTTCCATTTTCTCGTATTGCTTGCCTGGTGTTTACTGGGACAGGGCCGCCATGCTGTTGACGCGCTCGCGCATTTCCTTGCCGGGCTTGAAGTGCGGCACGCTCTTGGGCGGGATGTGCACCGGGTCGCCGCTCTTGGGATTGCGTCCGACGCGGGCCGGGCGGTGGTGCAGTGAAAAACTGCCGAACCCCCGAATCTCGACCCGATCCTTTTTTGCCAGGGCATTGCTGATCTGGTCCAGCACCAGCTTGACGGCCAGCTCCACGTCCTTTTGCATCAGGTGCGGCTGCCCGTTTACCAGACGTTCGATGAGTTCAGATTTAGTCATGGGTATTTTTTTGAGACTGCTTCTTCTTGATAGCCTGAAACACAGTGGGACGATAGAGAAAAAAAGAAGGCCGCGCAAGCGCGGCCTTCAATTTTTTCCTGCAAATACGGGAAGATACGCCGCGGCTTAGTTCCCCAACTGATCCTTCAGGATGTCGCCGAGGCTGGTTTTGCCGGTGGAAGCGTTACGGCTGTATTCCGTGACGATTTCCTGTTCTTCCTGGATTTCCTTCTCGCGCACCGACAGGCTGACCACACGGTTCTTGCGGTCAACGCCGATGAAACGCGCTTCCAGCGTGCCGCCGACCGACAGCAGCTTGGTCGCATCTTCGACGCGCTCGCGTGCCAGATCGTTGGCGCGGATATAGCCGTCAACGCCGTTACCGAGGTCGATATGCGCACCCTTGACGTCGACTTCCTTGACCGTGCCCTTGACGATGCTGCCCTTGGTGTTTTCGGCGATGAACTGCGCCAGCGGATCCTGCGCGGCCTGCTTGATGCCGAGCGAGATGCGCTCGCGCGCACCGTCGATGGCCAGCACCACGGCATCCACTTCCATGCCCTTCTGGTAGTTGCGCACGGCGTTCTCGCCGCTGTCGTTCCAGTCGAGGTCGGACAAATGCACCAGACCGTCGATGCCGCCGTCCAGACCGATGAAAATGCCGAAATCGGTGATCGACTTGATCGCGCCGTGTACCTTGTCGCCCTTCTGATGGTTCTGCGAGAACTCTTCCCACGGGTTTGCGCGGCACTGCTTCATGCCCAGGGAGATGCGGCGGCGTTCGCCGTCGATGTCGAGGATCATGACCTCGACTTCGTCGCCGACCTGCACGACCTTGGCCGGGTTGACGTTCTTGTTGGTCCAATCCATTTCCGAGACGTGCACCAAGCCTTCCACGCCCGGCTCGATTTCAACGAACGAACCGTAATCGGTGATGTTGGTCACCTTGCCGAACATGCGGGTCTTCTCGGGATAGCGACGCTCGATATCCATCCACGGATCAGCACCGAGCTGCTTGAGGCCGAGTGAAACGCGGCGGCGCTCGCGGTCGTACTTGAGAACCTTGACTTCGATTTCTGCGCCGACCTGCACGACTTCAGCAGGATCCTTGACGCGCTTCCAGGTCATGTCGGTGATATGCAGCAGACCATCGATGCCACCGAGGTCGACGAATGCGCCGTACTCGACCAGGTTCTTGACCACACCCTTGAGCACCACGCCTTCCTGAAGATTCTGCAACAGGCTGTCGCGCTCGGCGCTGTACTCGGCCTCGAGCACTTCGCGGCGCGAAACGACGACGTTGTTGCGCAGCTTGTCGAGTTTGATGACCTTGAACTCGAGCGGCTTGCCTTCGAGGTACGAGGTATCGCGGACCGGGCGCACATCGACCAGAGAGCCGGGCAGGAACGCGCGCACGGTGCCGATGTCGACGGTGAAGCCGCCCTTGACCTTGCCGGTGATGATGCCAACCACGGTTTCCTTGCCTTCGTGCGCCTTGGCCAGACGCTCCCAGGTCTTGATGCGCTCGGCTTTTTCCTTGCTGAACTTGGTTTCGCCGAAGCCGTCTTCGACGGTTTCCAGCGCCACTTCAACCTGATCGCCGACGGCCACGCTCAGCGTGCCGTCAACCATGAATTCCTTGATGTCGATCACGCCTTCGGACTTGAGTCCGGCATCGACAATCACCACGTCCGGATTGACTGCCAGCACGATCGCATTGACGATGGTGCCGGACTGCATGGACTGGCCACCTTTCAGGCTGGCCTCAAAAAGTTCTGCAAAACTCTCGCTCATTCGATAACACTCGTTAAGTTGAACATCCGCCTTAATCCCTTGGGCGGGCCTGTTGATTGAATAAAAAGCCGGAATCCGTTCCGGCCCTCAGATCAAACCGCGAGATTTCAACAGCTCGTCCACTTTAGCCAGCACTTCGGCCGGCGGCAGCGATGTCGTATCAATCGTCACAGCGTCCTCTGCAGGGATCAGCGGCGCAACCGCCCTCGCCCGATCCCGTTCATCACGCCGCATGATTTCGGCATGAAGACCCGCTAGATTAGCATTTTCCCCCATCTCCCTCAACTGAAAATAACGCCGCCTCGCCCGCTCCTCGGCACTGGCGTCGAGAAAGATTTTCAGTATCGCATCGGGGAACACCACGGTGCCCATGTCGCGGCCGTCGGCAACCAGGCCGGGCGAGCGCCTGAACGCCAGTTGCCGGTCGAACAGCGCCTTGCGGACATCGGGCAACACGGCGATCCGCGAAGCCAATCCGCCGGTCGCCTCGGCCCGTACCTGACGCGTGACCTCCTCGCCATCGAGCACAATCATTTCCTGCCGGTCCGGGGTTTCACGAAATTCGATCCGGATCTCGTCGGCCAGCGCAGCGATCGGACCGGCTTCGTCCATATCCAGCCCGGCCTTGCTGGCGGCCAGCGCCAGCAGCCGGTACAGGGCACCGCTGTCGAGCAGGTGCCAGCCGGTGCGCTGGGCCACCAGGCGGCTCACGGTGCCCTTGCCCGATCCGCTCGGACCATCGACCGTTACGACCGGCGGGGTGTGCATCGTGTGTTCAAGGCGTGGGACTGGCGTCCTGGCGTGCCTGCAACCCCAGCCCGACGCGGCCGGCGAGCTCGACGAAGCCGGGAAAGGACGTGGC